>NZ_FMFG01000112.1:0-315 GCF_900066275.1 uncultured Faecalibacterium sp.
AAGGAGGCGCAAAAGTATGTGGGCACGCCCTACGTCTGGGGCGGTTCTACCCCGGAAACCGGGTTTGATTGCTCCGGCTACGTTTGCTGGGTCTACAACCAGAACGGCTACAATGTGGGGCGCACCACCGCCAACGGTCTGTGGAACAAGAGCCAGCACATTTCCGAAGCCGAAGCAAAGCCCGGCGACCTTGTTTTCTTTGAAGGAACGTATGATACGCCGGGGAAAAGTCATGTGGGCATCGTGCGTCCAGTAAGGACGATAGTAGAAGTAGAGAAAGGAGGCTGTGACTAAGGTACTACCCCGCAAAGCAAC
>NZ_FMFG01000111.1:0-339 GCF_900066275.1 uncultured Faecalibacterium sp.
CGGTCGCCGCTCTCCACCTGAAAAGTCACATAGTACGATGTAAATGTGCTAGTGTCGTATCCGTGCGCACCGGACATATCTCCGGCATTGGCACTGCTGGAATGCGAAACATCGGTGCGCTTTGCTACCACTGTTGCCGGAACGGTAAGCCGCGGCGAGTGGTTGTTTTTGTTCCATGTGCGGAGATTTGAAATTAGAGCAAAGAAAAACATTCCAATAAAAAGCAGGAACAGGATTGGGAAAATGAAGCTGAATATAGCGTCAAACCATCCAAAAAACATTTTACTCCTCCAAAATTTCTTCCAGCAGGTCCTTTACATCGTCCAGAAAAGATTCTTC
>NZ_FMFG01000110.1:0-340 GCF_900066275.1 uncultured Faecalibacterium sp.
CGTTGAACAGATAAGGCCGACCACCCAGCGTATCCTGAAAGATCTCATAGCGTTTCCACTGGTCGTTGTCCAGTTCCTCCCGGATAACCACTTCCAGCCCTTTATTCACCAATTTGGTGTGGAAGATGCGGTACTCATAGGGCACCTGCGTAGGGACTGGGATTCCTGCCGGACTGATGACCCAGACGGTCTTATACCGTATCTGCACCTCCACCCATGTGGTCAGCTTGTACTGCTTTTTGAAGGTCTCCTTCAACTTGCCCTGCACCTCTGACCGGGTGTAATCGTCATAGAGAGTCGTGAGAAAAGAGGTCAACTGCCATGGGTCATGCTCGATGGG
>NZ_FMFG01000108.1:0-384 GCF_900066275.1 uncultured Faecalibacterium sp.
ACCAGTCCCGACTTGGACGCAACCACATCGAAACCGGAACGTATATGGAAATCTTCTTTCCTGAACACGGTGTCCGCTATATTGCAATCAACGATGGTTATGATTCCAACGAGCAATCTCAGATGGATATTGCCCCGTTCCGAAACATCATCAATGAAATGTACGCCAAAGACACTTCCCGAAAGATCAAGAGTGCCCTTCGGACACGCAAGAAAAGTGGAAAGTATATCTCCAGCGGCGCACCGTTTGGCTACCAGAAAGACCCTGCCGACCACAATCACCTTGTGATCGACCCGAACACCGCCCCCGTTGTTGAGTATATCTATTCAATGGCAGAGGAAGGGCTGGGGCTTCACCGCATCGCCAAGCGGCTCCACGATGAAA
>NZ_FMFG01000107.1:0-392 GCF_900066275.1 uncultured Faecalibacterium sp.
AATCTCCGCTTTTGAAAAAATCCTCTCAATAGGTAGGCAACGAAAACAGCCCAAAGACAACCATCTTTTTGAGAATTAACAAAAAGGTCACAAATGACCGGCTTTCAAAGAGGCGCTTCTACTATTAACAGAAAAAGTGGCCTAAAATGGGGGGTGTTGGAGAAAATTTCTGCCTTAAAAGTACGCCTCTACTCACTAGCCAGCGAGAATAGCCAAAAGCCAGCAAAAAACAAATGAATTATGTACTTCTGCCACTGATTGCAACGGCATATCGGTGACAGAAAGATCGTTTAGAGCGATTCTTCGCGGTTTGGGGTGGTAGAAATCGTTTTGTAGTTGGACTTTTTCTGCTGAAGCTGCTCCAGCTGTTTCAGCACCGATTCCTTCTCCGG
>NZ_FMFG01000105.1:0-413 GCF_900066275.1 uncultured Faecalibacterium sp.
GTAGCCCTGCTCCTGCAGGAGCCGCAGAAAATCGTCAAAATCCTTGGCCTGCGGGATGGCTGCATCTATGGCGGTTTTCAGCTTCGCCTTCCAGCTCGTGCCCTTGCGGTGTGCATCCCACTCGGCATAGCTTTTGCCCCGGTCTTGACCGGGTATTACCACGGACAGGCCATGTTCCTTACACAGCCGGTCACTGGTGCGCCGGATGTAGGAATAGCTCTGTCGGTTGGAAACATACTTCCGCTGGTTCACCATGTCCACGGCACAAAAGATAATGTGGTTGTGGACGTGCCCCTTGTCAATGTGCGTGGTCAGCACATACGGGTATTTGCCTTGCAGGACTTCATCTGCAAGCTGCCGGCCAATCTCGTGGGCCTGCTCCGGCGTGGTTTCGCCCGGCGCAAAAGACTGTA
>NZ_FMFG01000104.1:0-420 GCF_900066275.1 uncultured Faecalibacterium sp.
TTCTCGGCAACCTGAACCGGGATATTCGCGCCGCCAATAGCCTGATGCAGTCCATCCGCAGTGCGATTCGTGGGCTGCAACGCTGGATCGCAGACCTGAATGAAAAGAAGCAGATTCTTTTGGATGCACTGGAACAAGCCAAGGAGCCAATGCTGTCCGACCTGCTGGTGGATTACTTCAACCTCCGCAACGAGCAGCGCAGCGATTGGTCTGGCAAGGCAAAACTGAAATGCACTGTCCGAGACTTTGAGGAAGTCAAACGGGCGGTGGACTATCTGAAAGCCCATTCTCTGAACACCATCGAGGATCTGGATACCGCAATTTCTAACCTGAACCAGACCGCCGCCCCTCTCCGTAGGCAGTTGAAGCAGAACGAAAACCGTATGCGGGCAATCGCCCAGATCAAGGATGCTGCCGCCG
>NZ_FMFG01000103.1:0-440 GCF_900066275.1 uncultured Faecalibacterium sp.
TATGACGGGAAACTGTCACGTACGGTTCTTAGGCGGGAAGGCGGTGGTAACACCGCTGACCCAGCCGATTACGCTCCGCTGGTGGAGCGTCTGCATGGGCAGGTCATCCATATCAGCCCTGCCAGCACCCAGTATATCAACCCTATGGACATCAACAGCAACTATTCGGAAGAGGATAACCCGCTGGCTTTGAAAGCCGACTTTGTACTGTCCCTGTGCGAACTGGTGGTGGGCGGCAAAGAAGGGTTGCAGCCGGTGGAAAAGACGGTCATTGACCGCTGCGTCCATGTAATCTATCGCAAGTATTTCGAGAATCCCACCCCAGAAAATATGCCGCTGCTGGAAGACCTCTACAATGCACTGCTGACGCAAGATGAACCGGAAGCCCGCCATGTGGCGGCTGCGCTGGAAATCTACGTCAAGGGCAGTTTGAACATTTT
>NZ_FMFG01000101.1:0-556 GCF_900066275.1 uncultured Faecalibacterium sp.
TACGAGCCTTATTCTTGCTTCCCTTGGGTCTTGCCATAATAATTTCCTCCCATACAGTGAAATAATTTGATACTTACAAGTATATTTCCAAATAGTCAGAATTGCAATAGGTAACATGAGCCGTCTTCAACTGACAATGCAAATCTTATTCGGTGTGCCCGAAAGTCGTCGCAAATGTATTCCTTCAATGGTAGCAATCATGGAGATTAGCGTTTATCTGGAGATTGCCAAAGGATAAATAGAAGCAGTATTAAAGCCGTTCACCGCGCAGATTTTCCAGCGTG
Organism: uncultured Faecalibacterium sp.; assembly: GCF_900066275.1. NCBI lineage: Bacteria > Bacillati > Bacillota > Clostridia > Eubacteriales > Oscillospiraceae > Faecalibacterium > uncultured Faecalibacterium sp. Next base: position 285 of record NZ_FMFG01000101.1, read on the forward strand.
GCGAACGGCTTTTTTGCTGCCTCTATATTTACAGGTAGGAGGAATCGAAGAAGTCTTTTAATGTAATTCCTAAACCCTGACAAATTCTTTCAATCGTCTCTACGCTCAGCTGGCCTCCCCGACGGGCAGTACTTTGGATCGTGGAATACGATATCCCGCATTTTTTTGTCAACACACATAGATTCATATCACGCTCTTGCATTAAATCCTGAACACGCTTGATCGTATCCACGAAAATCCCTCCCATCTTTTTAGTTCAAAACTTTTCCAAC
>NZ_FMFG01000099.1:0-675 GCF_900066275.1 uncultured Faecalibacterium sp.
CGTTGCTTTTATCCCTCCATGGTTGAGTTTTTCAACAGTGAGGAAGGCCAGCGTGAATATGAGGAATGGCTGAAAGAGCAGGAAGCTCTGCAAGCCTTGCCTGTTGCCGCATAAAAACAGCAGGACGCTCCCAGTAAAGAGGGAACGCCCTGCCTTATATAGATGTATCTCACCGAGTTGTGTCCAGTTGGACACAACTCTTATTTTTTGTCCTTAATCTTCTAACCCATGGCTCCCTGCTACATTCTTCAAATATTCCTCTGGGTCGCCATTCAAAATCAAGTCCGCATAGCCCAGCGGGTCATTGTAGATGAGGTAGTCCAGTTCTGACCTCTGCTCCATGGTAACATCCAGAGCATCCTCAACCCCGGTGCAGTCAATGGAAATTTTTCTCCCATCTTGGAGAGTCAACTCCACACACCCGGTATCCATGTTAAACTTGCAGGCTCTTTCATCGTACTTCATAATCATACCCTCCAAATCTTGTTATTGGCTTACGGTCTATGACAAGGTATCGGAGTTTTGCGCCGTCCACGGGAGCCTTCATTGCTGTACCCAAAGAAAACGAAAAATCCGAACCCTTCTCCAATCGGAAACAGGTTCGGATTTTTCTTGTTTGGTGGGCGCGGGTGGATTCGAACCACCGAAGCTGAAAGCAGCAGATTTACAGTCTGT
>NZ_FMFG01000098.1:0-752 GCF_900066275.1 uncultured Faecalibacterium sp.
CAACGAGGTTCTGGAAGAACTGTTTCAGATGTTCAACCTCTCCCGTCCGCAGGATTTTGAGGGGCACAGCCTGTCGGTCAGCGATGTGATCGCACTCAAACGCAATGGCGAGGTGTCTGTGCATTATGTGGACAGCATCGGCTTCAAAGATTTACAGGGGTTTCTGGACAAGCAGCCGGAACGCCCTTCGGTGCTGATGAATCTCAAAGAAAAGTGCGATGCCCCGGAGTGCAATCCCACCGTCTGCCGGAAAGTGAGGGATGCCCATGAACTTTAACCACGAAGAGCTCATGCTGATGATGCTCTACAACTCCGGCACCCGGCTGGGGCTTATCCACGAGTTGCGGCTCATGCAGTGCTACCTGATGCCCGATGAGACTGCCCTGCGGGAACTGTCGGAGGGTGTTATCGAAAAGCTGAAACTGCTGACTGATGCGGAGTTTGCCGAACTGGAATTTCCACCGGACTGATTTTTGCCGCCTACGGGCGGCGTACATAAAGTATTTTGTTCTTCCAAAAGATATGCTATAATCAAATTAGACAAAAATCCTCTCTTCAAGCGATTTCTCCGCAATTTTCCTGTGGCTCTGCTCGTATCAAAAATAAGGGACTGAATTTTAATTGTCAGAACGGAGGAACCATTATGGCAATCTTTGAAAAGACCATCCGAAACAAAAACTTTGACAAGCTGCTTCGGAAGCTGGAAAATGAAATCCCGGACAGCAGTTGGTCGGCAGATTTAGAGGCAGGCA
>NZ_FMFG01000097.1:0-771 GCF_900066275.1 uncultured Faecalibacterium sp.
TCGGTGGCACTGTGCGCTGGCATGGCGGCTCCTGCTTTTGCCTATGGCGGTGAGCCTGTGGAGGAAGTGGAACAGCCCGTCCTGACTTCTACCACCGATGAAGAAGATGTGGTCACCGTGACCGATGAGGAAACCGGTGCTCTGACCCCGGAGGGCAATCTGACGATGGTGGACGATTACCACACCAGTTATTCGGATGGCAGCGGGCAGCAGTTCATCACGCTGGTGTCGAAGTCTGGCAACACATTCTATCTGGTCATCGACCGCAACGACAAGGGGGAAAACACCGTTCATTTCATGAATCTTGTGGACGAAGCCGACCTTCTTTCCCTGATGGAAGATGAAGATGCCGATGCCTACACCGCTGAAAAAGAAGCGGCGGCGCAGGCAGAACAGGAGCGCAAACAGGCCGAGGAGGATGCGAAAAAGGCTGCGGAAGAAGCGGTGGCATCCGGTTCTGAACAGACTGGTGGCAACAAAGTTACGAAGTATGCTGCTACGTTCTTAGGCGTACTGGCACTGGTCGGTTTGGTTGCTGGCGGTGGCATTTACACCTTTATGAAGCAGAAGCAGAAAAAGCAGGCAGAAAAAGAAGCCCTTGACCCCGATGCAAACTACACTGAGGACAAGGGCGACTTTGAAATCCCTGTGGAGGATGAGCCGGAGGAGACCGGCGAGGAGGATAACGCAGAAGAATAATTCTATTGGCGGCGTTTGCCGCCTTACATATTGCAATCCGAAACAGATTGGAGGGATTCTTATCGCAAAATT
>NZ_FMFG01000046.1:0-17492 GCF_900066275.1 uncultured Faecalibacterium sp.
GGACGGTACAGGACTCGAACCTGTGACCTCCTGCACGTCAAGCAGATGCTCTACCAGCTGAGCTAACCGTCCATATTCTGTTTTGCAGAAATCAGCTTGATTATATTACCATACCTTCTGCCAAAAAGCAAGTGCTTTTTCAAAAATTGTAAAACTTTTTTAAAGGCAGGGGCGCTGACTGCCCTTTTTACGCGCCAGCGCACATTTGGCGGCGGCAGGCGAAAGGTTTTCTGTTGCTCACACTGTTTTGTTGTGATATAATAATAAAGTTATAATAGGAATAGTATCGGAAGGTATTTGCAGCATGAGAGTTTTGGGCATCGACCCCGGCTACGCCATCGTGGGCTGGGGCGTGGTGGATTACGCAGGCAACCGGTTTGCGCCGGTGGATTTCGGTGCGGTGTGCACCGACGCGGGCGTGCCGTTCGAGCGCCGTCTGGACGAGGTGTATGCAGGCATCAAAGAGGTGATCGAGCGCACCCGGCCCGAGGCGCTTGCCATCGAAAAGCTGTTCTACCAGCACAATCAGACCACGGTCATCGGCGTGGCAGAAGCCCGCGGCGTGATCCTGCTGGCGGCAGCGCAGGCAGGCCTGCCCATCTACGAGTACACCCCCATGCAGGTAAAGCAGGCTGTTACCGGTTACGGCAAGGCCGTGAAAAAGCAGGTGCAGGAGATGACCCGCGTGCTGCTGCATCTGCCCGCCGTGCCAAAGCCGGACGATACCGCCGATGCGCTGGCAATGGCCATCACCTTCTGCCACACCAACGGCAACCAGCTCAACCGCTTTGTCCGCCGCGTGGCCGGGCCGATTTAAGATTGACAGGCTCGCCCTCTCAGGCTCACTTTGTTCGCCAGCTCCCCCAAAGGGGGAGCCCTTGGCAAAACCATTGGCTTTGCGTGGATTGCCAAAGCCTCTCACTTTGAAAGACTTCCCCCGGTCGGGGGAAGATGTCGCGTGAGCGACAAAAAGGGGAACAAGGTGGCATTGCGCAGCAATGACGGAGAGGGCGAGGATGCTGATAAAAGTCAGGTTTGTTTAGGAAAGAGAACACGCTATGATTTACTGTCTGACAGGAAAAATCGTCAAAAAAAGCATGAGTGCGGTGGTGCTCAGCTGCGGCGGTGTAGGCTACTATGCCCAGTGCCCGGCCAGCGTGGCCGGGGCCTTGCCCGGCGTGGGCAAGGAAGCCACCATTTATACCGTGATGAGCGTCACCGAGAACGACGTGAGCCTTTACGGCTTTGCCACCGAGGAGCAGCAGGCCTGCTTTGAGATGCTGACCGCCGTGTCCGGCGTGGGGCCTAAGGTGGGCCTTGCCATCCTGAGCGTGATGGAGCCGGACCGCGTGGCACTGGCGATCTCGGCGGGGGACCACAAGGCGTTCAAGGCGGCTTCCGGCGTGGGGCCGAAGCTTGCACAGCGCATCGTGCTGGAGCTGAAGGATAAGGTCGCCAAGGGCTTTGTGGATGGCATTTCGCTGGAGGATGTGGCAGGCGCTTTTGCCGACACACAGGCTTCTCAGGGCAGCAGTCAGGCCATTGCGGCGCTGGTGTCGCTGGGGTACAGCCAGAGCGAAGCAGCGCTTGCCGTTTCCAAGATCGACGCGGCATTGCCCGTGGAAGAGATCATCAAACTGGCCTTGCGCAGCATGGCAGGCAGGAGGTAAAGAATGCAGGACGAAACTGCGCTGTACGGCGCAAAAATGATGCAGCCCGGCATGACGGCGGCGGACAGCGAGGAAAACAACCTCCGCCCGCAGCATCTGGAAGACTATATCGGGCAGGAAAAGGTCAAGCAGAACCTGAAAATTTACTTGGAAGCTGCCAAGCGGCGCGGCGAACCGATGGACCACATCCTGCTCTACGGCCCGCCGGGCCTTGGCAAGACCACACTGGCAGGCATCATTGCCAACGAAATGGGCGTACAGATCCGTATTACCAGCGGCCCGGCCATTGAAAAGCCCGGCGACCTTGCCGCCCTGCTCACCAATCTGCAGGAGGGCGATGTACTGTTCATCGACGAGATCCACCGCCTGTCCCGTCAGGTGGAAGAGGTGCTGTATCCGGCGCTGGAAGACTATGCGCTGGATATCATGATCGGCAAAGGCCCCAGCGCCCAGAGCATCCGCATCAACCTGCCGCGGTTCACGCTGGTGGGTGCCACCACCCGTGCAGGCCAGATCACCGGCCCTCTGCGCGACCGCTTTGGCGTGCTGCTCAAGCTGGAGCTGTACAGCCCGGATGAACTGAGCAAGATCATCCAGCGCTCGGCAGGCATCCTCGACCAGCCCATCACGCCGGAAGGCGCTTACGAGCTGGCCAAGCGCAGCCGCGGCACGCCCCGCGTGGCAAACCGCTTTTTGAAGCGCATCCGCGACTTTGCCACCGTGCTGGGCGACGGCATCATTGACCGGGATGTGGCCCTGATGGGCCTCAAGCGGATGGACGTGGACGCACTGGGTCTGGACGAACTGGACCGCAGTATGCTGCGTGCGATCATTGAAATGTACAACGGCGGCCCGGTGGGTCTGGAAACGCTGGCGGCGGCCCTCGGCGAGGAATCCGTCACGCTGGAAGACCTGTGTGAGCCGTATCTGATGCAGATGGGCTTTCTGACCCGGACGCCCCGGGGCCGCTGCGCAACGCGGCTGGCCTACGAACATCTGGGCCTGAAAGCGCCGGAGGCCGCTGCGCCCGAGGACAACGGGCAGCAGAGTTTGTTTTAAAGAAAACACTTTTTGAAAGTGGGGTATTATTATGGGAAAATATTTTGGAACCGATGGTGTGCGCGGTGTTGCAGGCGCAGACCTGACCTGTGAGCTGGCAATGAAGATCGGCCGCGGCGCTGCTGCGGTGCTGACCGGCAGCACCGGCCACCGTCCGCGCATCCTGATCGGCAAGGACACCCGCCAGTCCGGTGATATGCTGGAAGCAGCCCTGACGGCCGGTCTGTGCAGTGTGGGTGCGGATGTGGAGAGCCTTGGCGTTCTGCCCACGCCCGCTGTGGCCTATCTGGTGGGCAAGTACAATGCCGATGCCGGCATCGTGATCTCTGCCTCCCACAACCCGATGGAGTTCAACGGCATCAAGATCTTTGCCGGTACCGGCTATAAGCTGCCGGACGAGGTGGAGAACCAGATCGAAGCCTACATCGACAACGATTGCGCGGGCATTGAGCTGAAGACCGGTGCCGAGGTGGGCCGTGTGTACCGCCGCGATGACGGCCTGCAGGACTATGTGGATCACCTGTATGAGTCCATCCACGGCGACCTGACCGGCCTGAACATCTGCATCGACTGTGCAAACGGCGCTTCGGCTGCCGTGGCGCAGAAGCTGTTCCCCCGTCTGGGCGCAAAGTGCACCTTTATCGGCATTGAGCCTGACGGCCAGAACATCAACAAGGGTGTGGGCAGTACCCATCTGGAAAATCTGGAAAAGGCTGTGGTGGAAGGCGGTTTTGACTGCGGCATTGCCTTTGACGGCGATGCCGACCGCTGCCTTGGCTGCGACGAAAAGGGTCAGGAGATGGACGGCGACAAGATCATTGCCCTGCTGGCGATGACCATGAAGGAAAAAGGCCGTCTGGACGGCGACACCGCCGTGGTTACGGTCATGTCCAATCTGGGCTTCATCAAATATATGGAGAGTCAGGGCATCAACACCGAAAAGACCGCCGTGGGCGACCGCTACGTGCTGGAAAACATGCGCGAGAACGGCTTTGCCATCGGCGGCGAGCAGAGCGGCCATGTCATCCTGCTGCACCATGCCACCACCGGCGACGGTGAGCTAACCGCCGGCAAGCTGCTCAAGCTGCTGGCTGAGAGCGGCAAGAAGATGAGCGAGCTGAACGGCATCTACGCCCAGTACCCGCAGGTGCTGGTGAATGTGACCGCCAACGCCGTCCAGAAAAAAGCTTACAAAGAGGACGAAGTTCTGGCCGGTTTCATTGAGAACGAGCAGCAGAAGCTCATGGGCATGGGCCGCGTGCTGGTGCGGGTGTCCGGCACCGAGCCGAAGATCCGCGTGATGGTGGAGGGCCAGGATCTGGACGCCATCCACCGCTGCGCCGACCGCATCGTGGATAAGATCAACAAGCGCATTCTGGGCCAGTAAGAAACGGATAAAAGAGAAGGGAGGACGCTATGCGCCCTGCAGATACCTGGAAAGACTATGAACTGCTGGATGCCACCGATGGCAACCGTCTGGAGCGCTGGGGTGAGACCATCCTCATCCGCCCGGACCCGCAGGTGGTGTGGAAAACGCCCAAGCAAAGCCCGCTGTGGGCAAAGGCAGATGCTGTTTATCACCGCTCCAATCAGGGCGGCGGCGAGTGGGAGTACAAGCGCCGTCTGCCCGAAAAGTGGAAGATCAGCTGCGGCGAGGGCGAGGATAAGCTCACCCTCATCGTCAGCCCCACCGGCTTCAAGCACACCGGCGTGTTCCCGGAGCAGGCCGTCAACTGGGCATGGTACGCCAAAAAGATCCGTGCCGCAGGCCGCCCGGTAAAGGTGCTGAACCTGTTCGGCTACACCGGCGGTGCCACGCTGGCCTGTGCGGCGGCAGGTGCCACCGTCTGCCATGTGGATGCCTCCAAGGGCATCGTGGCGTGGGGTAAGGACAATGCTGCGGCAAGCGGCCTTGCCGACCGGCCCATCCGCTGGCTGGTGGACGACTGTGCCAAGTTCGTTGCCCGCGAAAAGCGCCGCGGCAACACCTACGACGGCATCATCATGGATCCGCCCAGCTACGGGCGCGGCCCCGGCGGTGAGATCTGGAAGCTGGAGGACTGCATCTACGACCTCATCAGCCAGTGCGAAGAGGTGCTGAGCGATACGCCGCTGTTTTTTGCAGTGAACAGCTACACTACAGGCCTGTCCCCGGCGGTCATGGAATATATGCTCAAGACCACGCTGGTGCCCCGCTTTGGCGGCGAGACCAGCTGCGACGAGATCGGCCTGCCGGTCTCTGCCACCGGCGGCGTGGTGCCCTGCGGCGCAACCGCCATCTGGGAAGAGTAAATACTCCTTCCGTCATCGCTTCGCGATACCACCTCCCTCAGGGAGGGAGGCTTTCTGACGGCAGAAAACCAAAAGGCTCCCTCTTTGAGGGGGCTGCCGCCGCAGGTGGCTGGGGGAGTTTATAAAATAATCTGAGATTTGGGGTACAGCCCCTTTCAGAGGGGCGCACCACCAGAAAGAGAAACACAAATGGAAGAGACGATTTTAACAGCACAAAATCTGAAATTCCGCTACGACAGCGACCAGCCGGTTTACGCACTGGACGGTGTCTCAACGGAAGTAAAGCGCGGCGAATTCGTGGCCGTGCTGGGTGCCAACGGCTGCGGCAAGTCCACGCTGGCAAAGCACTTCAACGCTATCCTGCTGCCGGAGAGCGGCAAGGTCTACGTGGAGGACATGGACACCGCAGACGACGACAAGCTCTATGATATCCGCCAGACCGTGGGCATGGTGTTCCAGAACCCGGACAATCAGATCGTTGCCACCGTGGTGGAGGAAGACGTTGCCTTTGCACTGGAAAACCTCGGTGTGCCGCCGGAGGAGATGCGCCGCCGCGTGGACGACTCCATGAAGATGGCCGGCATCTATGAGTACCGCGAGCGCGCACCCCACAACCTTTCCGGCGGCCAGAAGCAGCGCGTTGCCATTGCAGGCGTTGTTGCCATGCGGCCGGACTGCCTGATATTAGACGAAGCCACCGCCATGCTGGACCCCCGGGGCCGTGAGCAGGTGATGCAGACCATCCACTACCTGAACAGGAATATGGGCATCACCGTGGTGTCCATCACCCACTACATGGAGGAAGCTGCGCAGGCAGACCGTGTGCTGGTGATGAGCAAGGGCCATGTGGTGATGGAGGGCACCCCCAAAGAGGTGTTCAGCCAGACCGAGAAGGTGCGCTCCCTGCATCTGGATGTGCCGCAGGCTGCAGAGCTGCGGGACGAGCTGGTGAAGGCCGGCATCCCGATGCCGGAGGGCATCATCGACACCGGCGAATGCGCACAGGCTCTGTACGAGCTTTTGCAGTAAGGGGGGCAGACGCAAATGGCAGATATCATCAAAGTAGAACATCTGAGCTACGTCTACAACCCCGGCATGCCCAATGCGGTCACTGCGCTGGACGATGTGAGCTTTACAGTGGAAGAGGGCGACTTTGTGGGCATCATCGGGGCCACCGGCTCCGGCAAGAGCACCCTCATTACCCACATGAACGGCCTGAACAAGCCTACCAGCGGCAAAATTTATATCGATGGCCGCGACCTGTGGGAAGACCCGGAGAAGATCCGGGACTTCCGCTTCCTCACCGGTCTGGTGTTCCAGTACCCGGAGTACCAGCTGTTCGAGGAGACCTGTTATAAAGATATCGCGTTCGGCCCCAAGAACATGGGTCTGGACGAAGCCGAGATCGACCGCCGCGTGCATGAAGCCGCCGATTTCGTGGGCCTTGACCCGGCCCTGCTGGAGCGCAGTCCCTTTGAGCTTTCCGGCGGCCAGAAGCGCCGGGTGGCCGTGGCGGGCGTTATGGCCATGAGGCCCCGCATTCTTGTGCTGGACGAGCCTGCTGCGGGCCTTGACCCGGAGGGACGGGACGACATCCTCAGCGAGGTGAAGGAGTACCACAAAAAGACCGGCACCACTGTGCTGCTGGTGTCCCACAGCATGGAGGACATTGCCAAGTACGCCAACCGCGTTCTGGTGATGAGCAACAAGAAAATTGCCATGTACGACACCGTGGAAAAAGTCTTTGCCCGCGCTCCGGAGCTGCTGGAGCTGGGGCTTTCCGTGCCGCAGGTGACGAAGATCTTCCTCAAGCTGCGGGAGATGGGCGTGGATGTGCCCGCTGATGTGTACACCATCCCCTATGCGGTCAAGATGATCCTGGAAGCCAAGCGCCGCCGGGAGGCAGGCGAGAGCCTTGTGCTCCCGCGGGAAGCAAAGAAGGAAGGAGGCGCTGCCGGATGCTGAGAGATATCACCATTGGCCAGCACTTCCCGGGCAACAGTCTGGTGCACCGGTTCGACCCGCGCCTGAAACTGGTGCTGACCATCGTCTATATCGTGCTGCTGTTTGCAGCTTCCAATCCGCTGGGCCTTGCCCTTTCCATTCTGTTCCTTGCAGCAATGTACAAGGTGGCAAAAATTCCCGGCAAAATGATCCTCAAGAGCTTAAAGCCCATCCTGCCCATCGTGATCTTCACAGCGGTGCTGAACCTGTTCTTTGTGTCAGGCGAGGGCGAACCGCTGGTGCACATCTGGTTTTTGACCATTTATGCCGAGGGTGTGCGCTATGCTGTGCTGATGGCAGTGCGCGTCATGGCGCTCATCGCGGGCACCAGCCTGCTCACCTACACCACCAGCCCCATCGTGCTGACAGATGCCATCGAGCAGCTGCTCAAGCCCTTGGGCAAACTGCACTTCCCGGTGCACGAGCTGGCGATGATGATGAGCATTGCCCTGCGCTTCATCCCCACCCTCATTGAGGAGACGGACAAAATTATGAACGCCCAGAAAGCCCGTGGTGCCCAGCTGGACACCGGCAAGATGACCGACCGGGTAAAAGCCTTGGTGCCGGTGCTCATCCCGCTGTTCATTTCGGCCTTCCGCCGCGCGGACGAGCTGGCCATGGCCATGGAATGCCGCTGCTACCGGGGCGGCGACGGCCGCACCCGCCTGAAGGTGCTGCGCTGCGAAAAGCAGGATTATATCGACCTTGCCGTGTGCATCGCCTGCTTTGCGGTGATCCTTGCCTCCCGGCTGGTGTTCCCGAATTTTTAAAGAGGGACCCTCTCAGGCGCTTACGCGCCAGCTCCCCCGAAGGGGGAGCTTTATGCGCTATAAAGGGGAAAATGTACTTCTGTTGAAAAGAACAAACTTTATCGTCCGCAGAACAAAAGCTCCCCCCTTTGGGGGAGCTGGCAATGCCGGAAGGCATTGCCTGAGAGGGTTTTAAACTATGAACTTTTTACTTACCCTTGCCTACGACGGCACGAACTACTGCGGCTTTCAGGTGCAGCCTAATGGCCGCAGCGTGGCCCAAACCTTTCAGGATGCGCTGCAGGCCGTGCTGGGCAGCCGCCCCGATATCAAGGGCTGCAGCCGCACCGATGCAGGGGTGCACGCGCTGGGCTTCAAGCTTAACTTCCACGCCGATACCCGCATCCCGGCGGCAAAGCTCCCGCTGGCGCTCAACCAGCATCTGCCGCCGGACATCCGGGTGCTGGACGCGCAGGTGGTGCCGGAAGACTTCCACGCCCGGTACGCGGCCCATACCAAAACCTACCTCTACCGCATCCACAACCACCCCATCGACTCGCCTTTTGACGCGGCTTATTACACCCGGGTGCCCCGGCATCTGGACGAAGCCAGAATGCAGGCGGCGGCGCAGCAGTTCGTGGGCAGGCACGATTTTCTGGCCCTGTGCGCGGCGGGCTCTTCCGCTGCAGCCCATGGCGATACCGTGCGCACTATCACGGACTGTCATGTTACCCGCAAGGGGGACGAGATCGACATTGAAGTGACCGCCGACGGCTACCTGTACAACATGGTGCGCATTCTGGCGGGCACTTTGTGCGAAGCGGGCGCAGGCCGGCTGGACCCGATGGAAATTCCCGCCATTCTGGAAAGCCGTGACCGCAGCCGCGCCGGGCCGACCCTGCCCGCCAAGGGCCTGTTTTTGAAGTGTGTGGAGTATGATCTGTAAGGAGAACCATTCATGAGCAAAATTCGCCGCGGCGGACATTCCGCCGAAGGGGAGACGCTTTCTGCCGGACGCGTCGAATATCTGGAAGCCGCCCGGGCCCGGGTGCGCACACGGCGCATCCGCCGCACCGTCGTCATCGTAGCGGTGCTGACCATCCTTGTCCTGTTTGCCACCGGCGCAGTGGGGTCTTCCATTGCGCGCGCAAAAGACCTTGTGGATACTGCCGTCATCGCGCTGGCACCAGCCGCAGGCTGGCCGCAGCAGACCGGCATCACCGACCCGGATGCGGTGGCGCAGATGTCTGGCAGCTTTGTGGAGATGGGCGGCGACAGCTGCGTGGTATACAGTCTTGGCGGCACCCGCCTGAACAGCATCCAGAGCGGCTATGCCCGCCCGGCCATTGCTGCAGGCAAGACCCGCTTTGTGCTGTACAACCGCTCCGGCAATGAGCTGCGGGTGGAAAGCCGCACCCAGAACCTTTATACCAAAACCATGGACAGCACCATCTCGCTGTGTGCCGTGGCAGATGCCGGACAGGTGGCTGTTGTGACCGACAGCACCGACAGCGTGGCAAAGCTGACCGTTTACAATTCCAGTATGCAGCAGCAGCTGGTGTGGAACCTGACCAGTGAGCAGGGCACCCCGCTGCGCATGGCCTTTGCGCCGGACAGCCGCCGCCTTGCCGTGGCCGCTGTATCGGCGGTGGGCGGCCAGCTGACCACGAACCTTTATGTACTGCCCCTCTCGCAGGGCGACCCGGTATGCCTTGGCTCCGAGAACAGTGTGCCCCAGTGGATGGGCTGGATGTCCAACGGCTTTTTGCTGGTGCTTTATGAGAACCGCGCCGTGCTGTACAACACGAGCGGCGGCAGCGCAGGCGAACGCGCCAGCTACGATTTTGACGGCGGCACCCTCGTCAGCGTGTCCAACACCGGTAACGGTGCGGCCTTGCTGCTGAGCAATGGCCAGACCAGCACGGCGGTGCTGCTGGACGGGGAGCTGACCGTGGGTTACAGCGGCAGCGTGCTCTCGGCCAGCCAGATCATCCGGGCAAAGAACGACGGCTTCTACCTGCTCACCGACAGCACAGTGGAGCGCTTCAACGGTGTGGGCGAGTTCCAGTGGAGCCAGCCGCTTTCGGCCCGGCCCCGGGCACTGATCGAGGGCAAGCAGATCATGGTGCTCAGCGGCAACACGGTGCAGGTGGTCACACCGCCGGAGCAGACAGCTTCCAGCGGACAGTGATTTTTGGGTGAGAAGATCATGCGTAAATAGCACTCTTGCGGGGAAAGTGATAAAAATAACAGGGAAAACAAGGTATGTTCAAGAATCCGTCATTTCTTTTTGATATCATATGCACGGCAGCATGGATCATTCTGGTGGTGCGCTATGCGCGCAAGGGCTTTCTTTCGTCCATTGTGCAGCTGGTGGGCAACCTGTTCAGTCTGCTGGGGGCCAAGGAGCTTTCCGCTGCCTGCGCCGGCTGGGTGTTCGAGCACATGCTGGCAGGCGGCTTCCGCACCCAGATCGCAGCAAACATTGCTGCGGGCGGTGCGGTAGACCTTTCCGGCATTGCGGAAAAGTATGCGGGCTTCCTGCCTGCTTCTTTCCGCGCTTCCATCGTGGCAGCCTGCGAGCGCTCCATTGGCGCTGTGCTGGCCGATAACGCGGTGGTGCTGGCCGATTCCATTGTGGAAAACGTGCTGCAGCCGCTGCTCACACCGGTGATCACGCTGGTGCTGTTCTTCTTGTTCTACGCGCTTTTGCGCCTGCTGGTCAGTATGCTGGTCACGGTGCTGGGCCTTGTGAACAAGCTGCCGGTCATTGGCACGGTAAACCGCGGCCTTGGCTGGCTTGTGGGCGGTGCCACAGCGCTGCTGGATATCTATTTGGTGCTGTGCATCCTGTGGGGCATCATCGTCATCACAGGCGGCAACCTGAATGTGCTCAACGATACGGTGATGAGCAGCAGTCTTTACTACAAAATCTTCAATCTCTTCAACCCTTTCCTGTAAAGGGTTTTGCATAAAGGAGGAACTATGGTCTGTATTCGATGCCAGAAACGTCCGGCGATCATCTTCATCCAGCGGATGGACAATGGTCAGATGAAGCAGGAGGGCTACTGCCTGCACTGCGCCCGTGAGCTGCACATCAAGCCGGTGGACGATCTGATGAAGCAGTTCGGCATGTCGGATCAGGATCTTGATAACATGGAGAACCGCATGGAAAGCATGATGGAGGAGATGGGCGATGCAAACCCGCTCTCCATGATGATGAACATGGCGAACGGCGGCGAGGATGCTGACCCGGACAGCATGGACGAAGATCTGATCCCCGGCAGCAATGCCACCTTCCCGCTGGGCTTTACCAGCAGCGAGAAGAAAGATGGCGACAAAAAGGCCGACCGCAAAAACGGCAAAAAGCCGCCTAAGCGCAAATTTCTGGATACCTATTGCGAGAATCTGACCCGCAAGGCCCGGGAAGGCAAACTGGACGATATCATTGGCCGCGACCGCGAAATTTACCGCACCATCCAGATTTTGAGCCGCCGCCAGAAGAACAACCCCTGCCTCATCGGCGAAGCCGGCGTGGGCAAGACCGCCATTGCCGAGGGCATTGCGGAGCGCATTGCCAAGGGGAATGTGCCCATCGGCCTGAAGGATAAGGAGATCTATTTGCTGGACCTCACCAGCCTTGTGGCAGGCACCCAGTTCCGCGGCCAGTTCGAGCAGCGGGTCAAGGGCCTGCTGAACGAAGTGAAGGCCGCAGGCAATGTGATCCTGTTCATCGACGAGATCCACACCATCACCTCTGCCGGTGAGAGCGAGGGTGCCATGAACGCGGGCAATATCCTGAAGCCCGCCCTCTCCCGTGGTGAAATTCAGGTCATCGGTGCCACCACCTTCAACGAGTACCGCAAGTATATCGAGAAGGATCAGGCGCTGGAACGCCGTTTCCAGCCCGTGCGGGTGGAAGAACCCAGCGTGGCCGATACCCTTGCTGTGATGAACGGCATCAAGCACTACTACGAGCAGCACCATCATGTGCAGGTGCCTGCCGATGTGCTTTCGGCCACCGTCACCCTGAGCGAACGGTATATCACTGACCGCTTCCTGCCCGATAAGGCCATCGACCTGCTGGACGAAGCCTGTGCCTGCTGCAATCTGGCCCACCCGGTCATTTCCGAGTATCTTGGGATGCAGAAGGAGCTGGATGCCCTCAAGCAGGAAGAAGCCGAGATGGAGAATGCGGATGTGAACGAGCCAATCGACTACGAGCGTGTGGCCGAGCGCAAGACCCGCATTGCAAAGCTCGAAGCCGACCTGCCCGCAAAGCAGGCTGCTGCCAGCGAGATCCAGGTGACCATGGACGATGTGGCCAAGGTCATCGAGCTGTGGACCGGCATTCCGGCGGTCAAAATTCGGGAGACCGAGTTCGCAAAGCTGGCAAACCTTGAGGGCGAGCTGAAAAAGAAGATCATCGGGCAGGACGAGGCCGTGCATCTGGTGGCGCAGGCCATCAAGCGCAGCCGCGCCGACCTTTCCGGCCGCCGCCGTCCCGCAAGCTTCATCTTTGTGGGCCCCACCGGCGTGGGCAAGACCGAGCTGGTCAAGCAGCTGGCAAATCAGCTGTTCGACGGCCCGGACCCGCTCATTCGTCTGGACATGAGCGAATATATGGAAAAATACGCGGTGTCCCGCATGATCGGTTCGCCTCCGGGCTATGTGGGCTACGAGGAGGCCGGCCAGCTCACCGAAAAGGTGCGCCGCCGCCCCTACAGCGTGGTGCTGTTCGATGAGATCGAAAAGGCGCACCCGGATGTCATGAACATTCTGCTGCAGATTCTGGACGAGGGCAAGATCAACGATGCGCAGGGCCGCACGGTGGACTTCTCCAACACGGTCATCTGCATGACCTCCAACGCCGGCAGCAGCGACCAGAGTACCGGTGGGCTTGGCTTCAATAAGAGCGAGGAACAGCTCAGCGAGGAAAAGACCCGCAAAGCGCTGGCCCAGTTCCTGCGGCCGGAGTTCCTTGGCCGCGTGGATGAAGTGATCGCCTTCAAGCCGCTGAGCCAGCAGACGCTGGAGGGTATCGCGGCCCTGATGCTGGACGAGTACAAGCCCGGCATGGAGGCCAAGGGTATCGCCTACAGCTACACCCCGGCAGCGCTCAAGGCACTGGTGCAAAAGAGTCAGGGCGGCAAGTTTGGTGCGCGCGATTTGCGCCGCGTCATTCGCAAAGCCGTGGAAGACCCCGCCGCCGAGCGCCTGATCGACGGCACGCTGGCTTCCGGCGGCACCCTTGTGGTGGATGCCGGTGAAAACGGCGAGATCATCTTGAAGTAAACAAAAAAAGCCCCTGCATCCGTTTTGGAATGCAGGGGCTTTTCCGCTGTTTGGCGCTGTACGGCAAACTGGAACTTGTCGGGGCGAGGCCCCTCCATCTTGCTAACGCAAGACCGTTCAGTCGCTTAAAAGCCCCACTGGGGCTTTCATTGCTCCGCTTCGCTGCGCAAACGCGAACTTTCAAATTAGTCTTTGCAAATAACCTTTGAACCTTCACCATCAATTACAATTCCCTGACGGTTGTTAATTGGGCATAGATTCAAATCCGAAAACTCAGTCATTATTTTCTCGGTAACTTTCTTAAATGGTGCTGTAAGATAATGCGGAAGAACATAGAAATCAATCAAATCAAGCCCTGCATCATCTTCTTGTGAGTAGTCCTCCGGCTTTTCATCCATTTGCTCGATATATTGGATGCTTGGAGCGCATATAATCGCACCTGCCGATTCACCAATCATCAGTTTTCCCTTTGCCAATTCTTTCTTCAACAGCTCATCCGTTCCCGTTTTACGGAGCTGGTCTATAAGGAAAAAAGAATTTCCGCCGGTAAAATATATCACATCCGCATCTTCAAAAACAGACTGTATCGTTGAATAAGCCTCCGTTGAAATATCAATTTCAGTTACGATTGCTCCCAACTTTTTGAATAATTTTCGAGCCGAGCCGACATAACCGGTGTAGCCTTCACGCAGCGAAGCTGTTGGAATAAATGCGACTTTTTTATTTTCAATTTCTTCCTTTATCAGACTTCCTACACTTGAAAAGTGCGAACATAAAAATAGTTTCATCAATATTCTCCTTTATATATAAATTCGCGTTTGTGGAGCGAAGCGGAACAATGAAAGCCCCAGTGGGGCTTTTAAGTGACAGAACGGTCTTGCGTAGCAAGATGGAGGGGCCTCGCCCCGACAAGTTTCGATTTGTTGAATCAAGTATAGCATATTGCGAACAAAAAAAGCAAAGCTGTGAATGCATGATGTTATCCTGCATTGACAAAACTGCGCAGAATCAGTACAATAAAACATAGCTATCCGCAAATTTTTTGCATGAGAATAAAGGAGCGTTTTTCTATGCCGAGCAATAAAGTCCGCACCCGTTTTGCGCCGTCGCCCACGGGTTATATGCACGTTGGCAACCTGCGCACTGCCCTGTACACCTACCTGATGGCAAAGCACGAGGATGGCACCTTCATCCTGCGCATCGAGGATACCGATCAGGGCCGCTATGTCGAGGGCGCTGTGGATGTCATCTACAACACCCTGCGGGAGACCGGTCTGCTGTGGGACGAAGGCCCGGACATCGGCGGCCCCGTGGGCCCCTATGTGCAGAGCGAGCGCATGGGCATGTTCAAGCAGTATGCCGAGCAGCTGGTGGCCGAGGGCAAGGCATACTATTGCTTCTGCACCGAGGAGCGTCTGGAAGCCCTGCACGCCGAGCAGCGCGCCAACGGTGAGATGACCCACTACGACGGATGCTGCCGCGACCTGCCCAAGGACGAAGTGGAAAAGCGTCTTGCTGCCGGGGAACCCTATGTTATCCGCCAGAAGATCCCCCGCGAGGGCGTGACCGGCTTTGACGATGTGGTGTACGGCCACATCGAGGTGAACAACAGCGAGATGGACGACCAGATCCTCATCAAGACCGACGGCATGCCCACCTACAACTTTGCAAATGTGGTGGACGATCACCTCATGGGCATCACCCACGTGATCCGCGGCAGCGAGTATCTGTCCTCTACCCCTAAGTACAACCTGCTGTATCAGGCGTTCGGCTGGGAGATCCCCACCTACATCCACTGCCCGCCGGTCATGAAGGATGCACAGAATAAGCTTTCCAAGCGCAACGGCGATGCCAGCTATCAGGATCTGGTGGCAAAGGGCTACCTGACCGAGGCCGTGCTGAACTACATCTGCCTGCTGGGCTGGAGCCCCAAGGGCGAGTATGCCGAGCAGGAGATCTTCTCCCTGCCGGAGCTGGTCAAGATCTGGTCTCCGGACGGCATCTCCAAGTCTCCGGCCATCTTCGATCCCCTCAAGCTGCGGGCCATCAACGCGGAATATATCCGCCGCCTCAGCCCCGAGGAATTCCAGAAAAAGGCCGAGCCGTGGATCGACAGCGCCGTGCACAGCGCCATCGACAAAAAGCTGCTGTGCGCAAACCTGCAGCCCCGCTGCGAAGTGCTGGGCGAGATCCCGGAGCAGCTGGATTTCTTTGATGCGATGCCCGAGTACGATGTGAGCATGTACGCCAACAAGAAGCAGAAGACCACCCCGGAGACCGCCAAGGAGGCACTGGAAGCCCTGCTGCCTGTGCTCAGCGACGAAGCACTGGATTTTGGCAATCGCGATGCCGTCTTTGATGCCTGCAAGGCTAAGGCTGAGGAGCTAGGCAAGAAGAACGGCTGGCTGCTGTACCCGCTGGGCATTGCCCTTTCTGGCAAGCAGCGCACCCCCGGCGGCGGCACCGACCTTGCCTGCATGATGGGCCGCGAAACCACCCTTGCCCGCGTAAAAGCGGCAATTGAAAAGCTGAACGGCTGATTTTTGCCATAAAACCACAAAGCCCTGCAGCATTTTTGAACGCTGCAGGGCTTTTTTGCGTCTTTGGGCCGGTTTGCGGCAGAACACTGCACCGCGCCAAAAATCGCCGCGCGCCCGCGCTACAGTATATGCAGAAAGCGCGGGGAACAGAACCACAACGCCCCGCCGGAAAGCGGGGAGTTTTTATGACAGAGCGGATGGGTCTGGCAGCGGTCGGGCGGCAGAACAGACAGCGGGCAGCACTGGCACGGCG
Source organism: uncultured Faecalibacterium sp. (assembly GCF_900066275.1). NCBI lineage: Bacteria > Bacillati > Bacillota > Clostridia > Eubacteriales > Oscillospiraceae > Faecalibacterium > uncultured Faecalibacterium sp. The sequence continues at coordinate 15,863 of NZ_FMFG01000046.1, forward strand.
GGCAGAGCTGCGCCCGGCAGCACGCAGGCTGGCGGCTGTGGCAGTGGGATTTGCGGGCGGCTGGGCCGTTGTGTACGGTGCACTGATGCCTTTTGGTCTGGGCTTTGTGCTGGGCTTTGCAGAGGACTGCTTTGCCCCCTGTGCGGCGGGTGCGGCGCTGGGTGTGCTGCTGCACGGGTTTGGGGCACTCTCGCTGCGCAGTGTCTGTATGCTGTGCGCACTGGGTGCTGCAGTGGCAGCGCGGTGGATGGGTGCCAGAACACTGACCCCGGCGGCACTGGCGGGCTGCGGCACGCTGGTGGGCGTGGCGCTGTGCTTTGCCTTTGGCGGCGGCGGGGCAGAGCTGGTGCTTTACAGTGCAGCAGATGCCCTGCTGGCCGCAGCCATGGGCTTTTGTCTGCGGCAGTTTGCGCCCGAAAAGCCGGGTGCCGGGATGCTTCTGGTGGGTGCGGCGGCAGCGGCGGCGCTGGGCAGTGTGCAGCTGTGGCAGCTGCTGCCGGGCGTGATCGTCTGCGCGGCGCTGGAACTGTATTTATGCAGCAAAGGGCAGGCCAAAGCCGCGCTTGCGGCCTGCGCGGTGCTGGGCGCTGCGCTGTGCGCGGCAGACCCGGCCCTCAGCTTTGCGGCATCCGGCCTTGCCTGTGCCACGGTGGCAGCGGCGGTGCTGGCACCCGGACGGCGCATGGAAACGGTAGCCGCCTACGCGGGCGGCTGCGTGACCGGTGCACTCTGTGTGCAGCCGCCCGGGAGCGCGTTCCAATATCTGCTGAACGTCTGCATCGGCATCACGGCCGTAGCGGCCATGCCCGCAGCATGGCTTGTGCCGGAGCCGGAAGAAAAGCCGCAGGCAGGGCAGGCCCAGCCGCAGCAGTACAGTGCAGCGGCCACCCGGCTGGAACAGGTGTCCCAGAGCCTTGCATCGCTGGCAGAGACCGTGAACGATGTCTACGAAACGCTGCCGCACCGGTGTGAGGATTTCCATTGGGTAATTGACAACACACATGATACCCTTTGTTTTAACTGCGGGCGGCGGGATACCTGCTGGAAGCAGGAGTATGCCGCCACGCTGGAGGGCATGGAAGCACTGCGCCCTCTGCTGGAAAGCAGCGGCGGGCTGGAAACGGCTCAATTGCCCGGACAATTATCCCGGTGCATCCACCCGGCAGCACTGTGCGCAGCGGCAAACCGCTCCTTTGCGCTGTACCGCAGCCGCAAGGAGGCCCGCCTTCATGCCGAAGCCATGCGCACTGCCCTGACCGAGCAGTACAGCGCCGTGGCCGAAGCGCTGGGCGTGTTGGGAGAACAGCTGGGCCGTCCGGGCGACCCGGAACCCTATAAATCCGGCCGGGTGGCGGACTTTTTTGCACAGCTTGGCACTCCGCCGCAGGAGTGTGCCGTCACGCTGGATGATCTGGGCCGCACCCATGCGGCGGTCACACTGCCACGCACCCGCTTCTCGGCGCAGGAGCTGGCCGCGCTGGCCGGGGAGGTGGGCCGCATCTGCCGCCGCACGCTGGAAGTGCCGCAGGTGCTTTCCTGCAAGGGAATGACCACCCTGCTGTTCAGCGAAAAGCCTGTGCTGCGGGCCGTGTTCGGCATGGCGGGCGCGGCGGCGCGGGGCAGTATTTCC
>NZ_FMFG01000029.1:0-30409 GCF_900066275.1 uncultured Faecalibacterium sp.
ACTTGTGCCGAAGATAGTTCGCTGGAAACGGCGCGTGAAAATAGGTAGTCGCCGACTTTTATATGGCCCGTTGGTCAAGCGGTTAAGACAGAGGCCTCTCACGCCTTTAACATCGGTTCGATTCCGGTACGGGTCATATTTGCACCTCTAGCTCAGTTGGTAGAGCAACTGACTCTTAATCAGTGGGCCCAGGGTTCGAGTCCCTGGAGGTGCACCACATCAACAAAATCCGAACTTTTTTCCGATAGGAGAAGGGTTCGGATTTTTTGTATTCTATGGGAGAAAAATTTCCATTGACTGTACCGGGGTTGAGGATGCACTGGATGTGACCATGGCGCAGCAGACGGAACTGGACTACCTTATCTACAATGACCCACTGGGCTATGCGGATTTGATTCTGAACGGCGACCCGAAGGAATATTTGAAGAATGTGTCCGGTAGTCGTACACTAGAAGATTAAAAAGTAATTGTCTGTCGAACAAAAACATTCGGCAGACAATTTTTTTCATAGATTTAGAAGTACTGTCAGTTCCAACCATACAAAAACGTTGGATTCAACAGGTGAATCTTTGCACCGGAAAAATCAAGGATCCTCTCATCGCGCATCCGGCACAGCTCACGGGAAAGAGCACTGCGGTCCACACAGAGGAAATCTGCCAGTTCTGTCCGGGTGTAGGGCAGACTGTAACAGCCTTTTTCATCGGGTGTCAAGGTTTGAAGATAAATCTTCAGACGATCTCGAAGCCGTTTTTGTGCTAAAATACGCACTTTGGTGTTAAAAAAGAGAAGCTGCTGCGCCATATCCTGCATAAGATTTGCTGTGACTTGCATCCGGCAGGGACAGGTCAGCGTTTTCTGTGACAGCAATGCGCTGAAATCCAGCAGCATTACAGTACAGTCCGAACTGGCACGCAGACAGACCGGACTTGTCGTCCAGCCAGTACAGGCCAGTTCTGCACCAAATATTTCTCCGGGATGAAAACGGCAGATGCTGATTTGATTGCCATTTTCATCATAAAAAAATTCTTCCATCGTGCCATCCAGCAGAACACCCGTATTGTGGCTCTGCTCACCCAGCTCGACGATGTGCGCACCACGAGGATATTCACGGACAGTCGCATTCAAGCAACTAAGGACTTCCCTATATTTTCGTGGCTGGATGCCGTTGAACATGCCGCATTGCTGTAAAATTGAATAATATTGCTCCATCTTAAAATTTACTTTGCCGTTGCCATAACAACGGACACTCCGAGGTAGTTGTGTTAAACTCTTGGTTAGAGATGTCTAATTAAAAGGCATCATTATTATACGGTATAAAGTTTGAAATGTCAAACCCTATAACGTTCAGGGTTGATATCGAAGGAGTGACACAATGCTTTCGTTGGGAATGGATATCGGTACATCAACGGTCAAGTTGGTGCTGCTGAAAGATAAAGAAATTGAAAAGCAGTGGATGGCGGTGCATCACGGCAACCCTTTTGTCTGCCTGAAAAAGGGTCTTTCCACGTTGGAACTGGCGATGGATACTCCGTTTTCACTCTGTGTGACCGGAAGCAACACGGAGGCTCTGCTGGAGCAAGATTCAGCCATTCCCTCTTTAGGCGATATCCCAGCTATCGTCGAGGGTGTGCGCTGGATCATTCCGCAGGTGGGTTCGGTCATTGAAATTGGCAGTCAGGGCGCGCGATTCATCACGGACTTGCAGAGCCGCGCACCTCAGTTTTCAGTCAACGAACACTGCGCGGGCGGTACAGGTTCGTTCTTTGAAGACCAGATGTCTCGCGTGGGCTGCAGGCTGGGAGATTACTCTTCGCTGGTAGAGCAGGCACAGAGTGTTCCACGCCTTTCCGGTCGGTGTGCGGTCTTTGCCAAAACAGATATCATCCACCGCCAGCAGGAAGGCGTTTCCACGCCGGATATCCTGTTGGGGTTGTGTTATGCCATGATCCGGAACTATAAGGTGACCATCGTGCGGCGGCTGCCGATCTGTAAACCTGTGGTATTCTGCGGTGGTGTTACCTGCAATGCAGGCGTGATCCGAGCCATCCGGGATGTATTCGGGTTGAGTGAGAAAGAACTCATCGTTCCGGAGTTTGCCCGATATGAAGCGGCTCTTGGTGCTGCACTCAAAGCATCCGGCTCGTTCACGTTACGTCAACTGAATGATTCTCTGGACCGTACACTAACAACACACCACATGGTCGGAACATTGCCCAAACTGGAACTGCGCTCCGGCACGAGCCTTGCGGAGCCAAACGCTACCAAGATCATTCCAGAAAGTGGCTGCGCATTGGGCATCGACATCGGTTCTACCAGTACCGATCTTGTTCTGGTCGGTGCTGACGGTGAACTGGTAGACTTTCAATATCTGCGCACCGCAGGTGACCCGGAAGGAGCTGTCCGCAAAGGCCTTGCAAGTATTCGTCAGCGGTTTGGTGATATCCGGTTCACCGCAGTCGGTGTGACCGGTTCAGGGCGAGAGCGCATCGGCAAACGCATCGGAGCAGATGCTGTCCGGGATGAGATCACTGCGCAAGCCAAGGGAGCTGCTCATTGGGTGCCGGAAGTCGATACCGTGTTTGAGATTGGCGGACAGGATAGCAAATACATCAGCATCCAGAACGGTGAAGTTGTGGATTTTCAGATGAACAAGATCTGCGCTGCCGGTACCGGTTCTTTTGTGGAAGAACAAGCTGCCCGTATGGGCATCCCACTGGCGGAGTTTGGCCCATTAGCCTTATCCTCTGAACATCCGGCATCCTTGGGAGAACGGTGCACGGTGTTTATCGAAACGGCCATTGCGTCCGCTTCCGCTGAAGGTATTTCACGGGCGGATATTGCCGCAGGCCTTTGTCACTCCATCGTACAGAACTATCTGCATAAAGTTGTTGGTTCTAAACCTGTGGGGCAGCACATCGTTTTGCAGGGTGGTGTCGATTACAACCCCGGCATTGTGGCGGCATTCCAATCCGCATACGGCGACCGTGTACAGGTCAGCCCGGTCTTTTCCATCAGTGGTGCGTATGGCGCGGCTTTGCTGGCACAGGAAGCTGTGGGCGACGCACTCAGTCGATTTGTGGGATTTGACAGCCCGGCAAAGGACGCAGAGGACAGCCGCAGTGCGGAGATTCAGAAGAATATTGACTTCTACAAGCAGGCAGACAAACTGCTTTTGGAGGGTTACACTGGCAAACGTGACCCACGTAAAAAGACCGTAGGTGTGCCTTTTGCGTTGATGATTCACAAGTTCTTCCCGATGACGAATGCCTTCTTTACCTCGTTGGGCTTCAATGTCGTCCTGACTGACCCCACCAGTGAGGAAACGATCCGGCTGGCTCAGAAGACCGCACAAGGGGAGACCTGCTACCCGGTCAAACTTATTTACGGCCATATGCAGCAGCTCATCGACCAAAAAGTAGATTATATCTTCCTGCCCACCATCCACACGATGAAGCACGAAAAGAGCCGTGTGAAACACAACTACGGCTGCGTCTATATGCAGACGGCAGCCGCATCCATTGCCAAAGCTCTGGACATTGAGAGCAAGGGCATCACTCTGCTCAGTCCGGTATTCGATTTCGATTTTGGGCAGGAAGCTATGGCATCTGCAATGCTGGGACTGAGCAAGATTTTAGGAATCCCGAAACCGTTTTGTGCCAAAGCTCTGCTCAGTGGTGCCATGGCGGTGCGCCGCCATACCGCCGCCGTGGAAAAACAGGGCAAAGCTCTGCTGGCGACCCTGAGACCGGACGATAAAGTGTTGGTGCTCATCACCCGCAACTACGGCGTTTCCGACCCCATCCTGAACATGGGCATCCCGGAACTGCTGTTGGAACGCGGCTATAAAGTCATCACGCTGAGCCACCTGCCCGGTCATGCGCTGGACATCTCCGATGAATATGCTATCTCCATTTAATATCCCTCCTTACCATTTCTGCGAATAACATCCATAAAGAGTTTTTCCAAATCTTCACCGGCGCGAAGCTCTCCCTCATATCCAAGGACGCCGCCAGCAATGATACCCACATGATCTACAATCTGCTGGACTTCTGACAGAATATGGCTGGACAAAATAACTGTAATCCCTTTGCAGGGAAAAGAGCGAATTAACTCTCGAAGTTCCTCAATCCCTAAAGGGTCAAGGCCGTTAGTCGGTTCATCCAGAATCAAAAGCTGGGGACTGTTCAGCAATGCAATAGCAATACCAAGCCGCTGCTTCATACCAAGAGAAAACTGCCCGGCCCGTTTCTTGCCGGTATTCGTGAGCTGGACAATTTGCAATACCTCGTTAATTCGTGCATCGTCCAGGCCGAGCAATGTAGTTCTGACTTTGAGATTTTCGTATGCAGTCAGATTTTCGTAAAGCGGGGGCATCTCAATCAAAGCACCGATATGCTCCAGATCATTCCGCTTCCACGGGTGGCCGTCAAACTCGATGCTTCCCGATGTGGGGCGCAAAATGCCGGTGAGCATTTTTAAGATCGTGGATTTGCCAGCCCCATTCGGCCCCAGCAGACCATAAACCGAGTTGCGCCGGATGTTCAGTGACACATTGTTTACCGCCATTTGCCCCTTGAAATTTTTGCAGAGGTCAGTCGTTTTCAAAATCATATCCATATAATCAAGTCCTTTCTTTGATTTTACGGATAGCATACCGGGCAATTTTGAAGATTTCATAAAGATTCCCGAAAACAGAATATGAACAATACACCGTAACCGTGGAGCATATCGCAACAAAGCACCAACCTACGCATATAGGGCCTTAAAAAGCCCTATATTTCAAGGTTTTTCCCGCATAGTCGGCGGGGTATGTGAGTGTTTTATCCTATCCCCGCCATAGTGCCGCTCTAAATGCGTAGAATTTACCAGCAGAAAATCGCCGGTTTCTCTGGCTCCATACTCCCAGATATGGTATCATGGAAAAAATCAATCTGACGGGGGTATCAGGATGGACGGACAAGAAAAGCTGCTGGACTATGAAACAATCAAAGCCGCCGTTGCCGGTGAGAAGTGGGCCACAGAAAAGGTGCTGGCCCACTATCACCTACTGCGGCAAGTGCTATGCCTGCCGCTGCGGCCACCACAATGTCTGCCGTGAACTGAAGGTTCTGGGCTGCATCGTGGACGGCATTTTTCAGGAATATGTGGTCATGCCGCGCAGCCAGGTGTATGAGTATGATGCTTCCAAGATGACTTATCAGCAGGCTGCTCTGTGCGAGCCGTTCACGATTGGCCTGCAGGCAAACTGGCGCGGCGATGTGCGCCCCGGCGATGTGGTGCTGGTGCACGGCGGCGGCCCCATCGGCCTGATCGTTGCCAACATTGCAAAATCGCGCGGCGCTACCGTGATCGTGTCTGAGCCGAACGAGAGCCGCCTTGCCATGGCAAAGGACTTTTGCGCAGATTACAGCATCAACCCGATGAAGGAAGATCTGGATGCGTTCATCAACAAACTGACCGACGGCGAGGGTGTCAACGTGATCTTTGAGGCCGCAGGCGTTCCCGCACTGCTGGCACATGCAACCAGCCAGCTTTCTCCCGCAGGCCGTCTGGTGGCTATGACCTTTGGCAAGGAGCCGATCCCCGTGAATTTTAAGGAGATCAACGCAAAGGAACTGACCATTCTGGGTACCCGTCATCAGTACCAGAAGTTCCCCGAGGTGGTCAAGATCCTGCCTGACCACCTGAAAGAGGTCGATGAGATCACCACGCATGTGTTCAAGGCAGAGGACTTCCAGAAGGCATTCGATACTCTTGCAGACCGCAACAGCGGCGCTGGCAAGGTGGTGCTGACCTTCGCCTGAGAGCAAGTGCCCCTTACATTATAAAAAGATAAACAAAAAGGAGCTGCTGCACAGTGTTTGTGCGGCGGCTCTTTTTTTGCCTGCGGAGGACTTGACAAGAATGATATAAAGTGATATGATTTTGATATCACAAAGAAACGCTTCCGCACCCTGTGAAGGAGGGAACTGTTATGGAAGAGAAAATTCTGCAGACCAAAAAGAACGGCATGGTCATGCTGCTGCTCACCCTGCTGGGCTATGCTGTTACCGTCCTGCTGTTTTTCTACAGCATCATTCTGCTGGACGAAAGCCTGTTTCCGGGCATCCTGCTCACGATCCTGTCCATCGCATACTGGGTGGCGGGCATCTTCCTGCTCTGCGGCCTGAAGGTGTTAAAGCCCCAGGAAGCACTGGTGCTCACCCTGTTCGGCGATTACATCGGCACCCTGAAGGGACAGGGGTTTTACTGGGTGAACCCCTTCTGCACCGCGGTGAACCCGGCAGCTGGCACCAAACTGAGCCAGAGCGGTGATGTGAACAGCGGCGAGACCGGCATGGCGGTCCTGCTTAAGGCAGGTAACAGCAGTTCCCAGACCGCAGAATCGACCAGCAAGAAGATCTCGCTCAAAATGATGACCCTCAATAACTCCCGCCAGAAGATCAACGATTGTCTGGGCAACCCGGTGGAGATCGGCATTGCGGTCATCTGGCGCGTGACCGATACCGCAAAGGCCGTATTCAATGTGGACAACTACAAGGAGTACCTCTCCCTGCAGTGCGACAGCGCTCTGCGCAATGTGGTGCGCGTTTACCCCTATGATGTGGCTCCCAATGTGGACACCACCGGCGACGGCGTAGCCGATGAGGGCAGTCTGCGCGGCTCCTCGGAGGTGGTAGCCGCCCGCATCCGGGACGAGATCCAGAAGAATGTAGCCGAGGCCGGCATCGAGGTAGTGGAAGCCCGCATCACCTATCTGGCCTATGCGCCGGAGATCGCAGCCGTGATGCTGCAGCGCCAGCAGGCAAGTGCCATCATCGATGCCCGCAAGATGATCGTGGACGGTGCTGTGGGCATGGTGGAAATGGCCCTTGAACGCCTGAATGAGAACAAGGTAGTGGAGCTGGACGACGAGCGCAAGGCGGCAATGGTCTCCAACCTGCTGGTGGTGCTGTGCGGCAACCGTGATGCCCAGCCCATCGTGAACAGCGGCAGCCTGTACTGATGGCAGAACCAAAAAAGCAGGTGCCCCTGCGCCTGAACGCGAAGCTCTACGATGCCCTTGCCGCCTGGGCCGAAGATGACTTCCGCTCGGTGAACGGGCAGATCGAATATCTGCTGACGGAGTGCGTGCGGCAGCGCAAAAAGAACGGCAAGTATGTCTCGGACCAGATCGATGTGCCGCCTGAACTGGATATTAAATAAAATACCAATTGGCCCCGGCTGTGCGGATGAACTCTGCATGGCCGGGGTTTGTGTTTATCTGTGGCTCCCTAAAGGCTGAAAATGCGAAATTTCCTGCCGGAAAATAACGAAAATACATTGACAGTTGCACACCTGTGACGATATAATAGACCAAGGAATATCTTTCTGTGGCAATGGAAAGACCTTCCCGCAGAAAACTATATTCCGAAGAAAAGAGGGAAGCTTACCCGCTTGAACAGACAAAAACAACATCGTGGTGCCGCTGCTGCGCTGGCTGTGCTGGTGCTGGCAGCTGTACTGCTTTTTGTGGGCGGAAGCTGGCTGGAAAAGCGCAGCCAAAAGCCGGAGACCCGGACGGAGCTGCCGCAGGAGACCGCTGAGACCATGGAAGTGGACGGCGTGACCTACCGCAGGCGCACAGATCTGACCACCATCCTTGTTATGGGCATCGACCATGACAGCGAGGTGGAAGCAGAAGGCTCTTATCAGGGCGGTCAGGCGGATTTTCAGCGGCTCATTGTGATAGACAGCAAAGACAAGACGGTCCGTCAGCTCAAGATCGACCGCGACACCATGGCAGAGGTGACGGTGCTTGGCATGCTGGGCAATCCGGTGGGCACCACTCAGATGCAGATCAGCCTTGCCCATGGCTTTGGCGATGGCAAGGAGGAAAGCTGCGGCTATGCCCGTGATGCGGTGTCCCGCCTGCTGCAGGGGGAAAACATTGATTTCTATCTGGCTATGAGTCTGGACGGCATCTCGGTGCTGAATGACCTTGCAGGCGGTGTGACCGTGACGCTGGAGGATGATTTCTCCGCAGCAGACCCGGCCATGACCAAGGGAGCTACCCTGACGCTGCAGGGCGATCAGGCTGAGATTTTTGTGCGCAGGCGCATGGATATTGGCGAAGGCACCAACGAAGCCCGCATGGTGCGGCAGGAGGAGTATCTTGCACAGCTTTCCGCACAGCTGGAAAGCAGGGTACAGCAGGATCAGCAGTTCACCGCACAGGTGTACGATGCGCTGCAACCTTATCTGGTCACCGACCTTGCAAAGGGTCAGCTGGTCAATGAGGTGTGGGCCGCAAAGGACGATACTGTGGAACCTGCCATTGCACTGGAGGGCGAGCATAAGGTGGCAGAGGACGGATTCACCGAGTTCTATCCGACCGAAGCTTCCATCCAGAAAGCGGTTCTGACGCTGTTCTGGGAGCCTGTTGAAGAATGATGTAAATGTTGAAAAGCATTTGCGATAGAAAGCAGCATCTTGGGGAGTGCGGCTTGAAGTGAAAGGAGATCTTCATTATGAAGAAAGTTATCAGCGCTGTTCTGACCGCTGCTATGGTCGTGGGCATGGGTGTGTCTGTTCTGGCAGCAACGCCCAGCAAGACTGTGGCAGATGAGGTCAAGGCCAGCGGTTCTGCTACCGTCACCGGTGTTCTGGGCATTGTCAGCGATGTGAAGGTCACTGCCAAGGAGGATACCGCTCAGGTCGAGGAAGTCCTGCAGGACATCACTTCTGATGCAGACCTGCAGAAGGCTGCGGGCGCTTCGAAAGAAAAGAAGACGACTATAGATGTTACTGTAACGCAGGCCTTTGAGATGCAGACCTCTAACCTGCTCGACGCTGCAAATGTTAAGCTGACCATTGAGTCCAAGGTCATTGAGGCTGCTTACGAGGACAACGAGCAAGTTACCGTTCTGGTGGCTGTGCCCAAGACGAAGGCAGACGGCACTGTGACCTATACCTACTATACTGTGCCCGGTAAGGTCGTGGATGGCAAGATCGTGGTGAACCTGAAGGGCCGTCAGGTCAAGCTCTATGGCTCCAACTTCATTCTGGTGGCCGTGAAGACCATTGAGGGCTAAGAACTAGAAATGTTCTGCGGTGCTCCCTGATGAAAAAGGGAACGCCGCATTTTTGGCGTATAGGATTCAGAGAAATAGAGGAAAGGGCGCAATGCCCGGGCCGCATGGGCGGCAGTATTATAAGGTTATAAGGAGTGAAATCGTGCAGCAAGATACTTTTATGAAGGAGCGCACAGCTTTAGCGGTACAGCCGGAACAGGGAGAAGATACCATTGATCTGCTGGAACTGTTCATGGGCCTGCTGGCCCACTGGACGCTCATTGCAGCCACGGCTGTGGTGGGTGCCGTACTGATGGCGCTTTATACGTTTTTTCTGGTAACGCCGATGTACAAGGCAACGGCTACCATCTATGTGGTCAGCCGCAATGATTCGGTGCTGAACTTCTCCGATCTGCAGGTCGGCAGCGAGCTGACCAGCGATTACATCAAGGTCTTTGAAATGTGGGAAGTCCACGAAAAGGTCATCAGCAACCTGGATCTGGATTACACCTACACCGATATGGCCAGTATGCTGTCTGTCACCAACACCAGCGACACCCGTATGCTGGATATCACGGTCACGAACCCGGATCCGGAAGAAGCAGCAGCGATCGCAAACGAGTATGCGGATGTGGGCGCAAAGTACATCTCGGAAAAGATGAAGACGGACGAGCCCACCCTGATGTCTTCTGCGCGTGTGCCGGAGAACCCGTTCAGCCCCAACAAGGCCAAGAACATCCTGCTGGGCTTTGTAGTGGGCTTTGTGCTGGCCTGTGCCGTGGTGGTGCTGCGGACCATGCTGGACGATACCTACAAGTCTGCCGATGATATCCGCAAGTATACCGGCATGGTGGTGCTGGCATCGATCCCGCTGGCCGATGCTGGCGAACAGCCGAAAGAGAAAAGCGAGTTCAAGCGCCGCACCAAGCGGTTTGCCAATGATGTCCGCCGCCGTGTGGGTGGCAGCTCTGGGAGGAAAGCATGAAACAGCTGAAGATCACAAAATTTCCGGCTCTGGATTATGCGGGAAATGAAGCCTTTAATACCCTGAGCACCAACCTCTCCTTTGCAGGTGCGAGTGTCAAAAAGATCATGATCACCAGCTGCCATGCTGCAGAGGGCAAGAGCTATCTGTCCATGAACCTGATGCGCACGTTGGCACAGCGCGGCATCAAGGTGGCGCTGGTGGACGCAGACCTGCGCCGCAGCATGGTCAACAGTGACTACGGCCTGAAATATGAGGATGGCCGCAGCGACGGCAAGGGCCTCTCCCATTTTCTGGCCGGCATGGTGGGCATGGATGAGGTCATCTACCAGACCGACATCCCCAACGCGATCATGGTGCCGGTGGGCCGCGATGTGCCCAACCCGCTGGCGCTGCTGACCAACAGCCATTTTGCCGAACTGCTGGATATGCTGGCCAGAATGGCAGATTACGTCATTGTGGACGCACCCCCGGTGGGCGTGGTCATCGATGCGGCGGAGATCGCCAAGGCATGTGACGGCACCCTGATCGCAGTGAACTACAACGATGTGAGCCGTCAGGAGCTGCTGGACGTGAAGCAGCAGATCGAGCAGACCGGCTGCCCCATTCTGGGCACCGTGCTCAATCAGGTGGATTACGATAATTACATGGGCCGCAAGTACTACAAATCCTACTCAAAGTATGGAAAGTATGGTTATTACAAAAAGTATTATAAGCGGAGCCACGAAGCGGAAAAGAAATGAGCGGCTTTACGGATTATCATGCGCACTTCGTCTACGGCGTGGAAGATGGTGCGCAGACCAGAGAAGAAATGTATGCCATGCTGGATGCAGCGGCAGCAGATGGTGTGCGGCACCTGTTTGCTACCTCGCACAGTACGCCGGGCATGGAACGCTTCCCGCAGGAAGTCTATGACCGGCATCTGGCGCTGGCCCGCGCATACTGCACACAAAAAGGCTACGACCTGAAACTGGAGCACGGCTCAGAGCTTTTGTATACCCCTGCGGCGGGGTATGCGGCGGCGCAGCATCAGCTGCTGACGCTGGGCGATACGGACTGGGTGCTGCTGGAATTTGTGCCGAACATAACGGCAAAGGAGCTGGAAGCGGCCCTGCGGGAGATCACCGGTGCAGGCTACCACATTCTGGTGGCCCACATTGAGCGGTATCCCTGCCTTGCGCAGCACGGCCTGCTGGCCCGCCTGCATGAGCAGTACCGGCTGCGCTGCCAGATCAACTGTTCGGCTGTGCTGGACAGCGGCTTTTTGCAGCGGATGCGGCTGGAGCACTGGGTCAAGGCGGGGCTGGTGGACGCGGTCTCTTCCGATGCACACAACTGCACCTCCCGCCCGACCCGAATGCGGCAGGCGTATGAGCGGCTCTGCACCCGTGTGGGACAAACGACAGCACAAAAACTGACCGGACTGGATGGCACAGAGTATCTTGTATAGTTGCTTTGACTGCCGGAAATGAAAATGGGAAAGATGCCTCTTTCAGCCAGCTGCTTTATGAGGAAACTGATGGGGAAGGAACGTCCTTTTGTAAAGAAGTGTGGAGCTTCTGGCTTTTTGTGCAAAAAAACTTGCGAATCAAAGGACAAAGTGTTAAACTGAAACAGGGAACATGTATGGTAAACTTGCGGGGGTGTACGAATGAAGATACTGGTCGTCGATGATGGACAGCTTGCAATCAACTCGCTGATCCGCATCCTGTGCCGCGTTGCACCCGACTGTGACTATATCAGCGCCATGACGACCGAGGATGCACTGAGCTGGATGCGTCAGGGGCCGATGGACGCGGCTTTCCTCAACCTGGAAATGCCCGGAATGAACGGGCTTGCTTTGACGCGCATGATCCAGAAGCTGCAGCCGCGCTGCAACATCATTGTGGTAACAGAGCACCCGGAGTATGCGCTGGAAGCGCTGCAGATCTTCGTGAGCGGCTTTTTACTCAAGCCTGCAAACGAGGCAGATGTGCGCAATGTGCTGGAGCATCTGCGCTACCCGCCGGAGAATGCCCCTGTCGGCATCAAGATCCAGTGCTTTGGCAATTTTGAGATCTTCGTGGGCGGGCGCGCTTTGGCCTTCAAGCGCAGCAAGAGCAAGGAGCTGCTGGCCTATCTGGTGGATCGCAATGGTGCCACCTGCACCAACGGCGAAATGCTGGCCGTGCTGTGGGAGGATAAGCCCGACACCGCATCGCTGCACAGCCATCTCCGCAATCTGATCTTTGACCTGAGCCATACGCTGGAGAATGCAGGTGTTACCGGCCTGCTCATCCGCGGCCGCAGCACACTGGCACTGGACACCAGCAAGGTGGATTGTGATTATTACAATTTCCTGAGGGGCAGCCGCTCGGCCACCAATTCCTATCGCGGCGAGTATATGACCCAGTATTCTTGGGCAGAGGTGACCCGTTCAGCGCTGCGCCAGCAGGCAAATGTGCAGAAAACAGCCTCGATCCCCAGTTACTATGTGCCGCCTACCGGCTTTTAAACCAGAAAAAACAAGAACACCTCAGAAAATCGCTCGATTTTCTGAGGTGTTTTTTCTTGACATAAAAATACCCCAAGAGTACTCAGAGTTTTGTTTTTACTCTGTCTACTCTAGGGGTAGCATATCAAAAGTAAAGGGGCTTTGTGTGCAATTATTTACTGCTGCGCAAAAATTTTGATCTCATCCTTATCCATAAAGGCGGCACCGGAAAAACCGGAAGCTTCCAGCTGGCCCAACTGTTTGCCCAGCTTCTTGGCCTGCTGCAGAACGGTGACATTGTAGCTGCTGCGCAGGTCTGCAGCCTTGGCAAGAACGGCGGTGAAGTCGGCATCCTTGCCGTACAGCAGGGCGATCTTCTGCTTTGCGCCGGGGATCTGGTAGCCCTGCTCCAGCAGAATGCCACACACCCGCTCGAAGCCGATGGAGAAGCCCACGGCGGGCACCTGAGTGCCCAGGAACTTGCCCACCATGTTGTCGTAGCGGCCGCCGCCGGCCACGGCACCGCTGAACTGCGGGCAGGTGATCTCAAACACCATGCCGGTGTAGTAGCCCTGACCGCGCACCAGACTGGGGCAGTAGGCTACCTGATAGCGGCCTGCAGCCATGGCGTTGGCGGTAGCAAGGACATACTTGAGGTCGTCGGCAATGGCGGGGTCTGCGCAGCGGGCAGCCACGGCATCCAGCGTGACTTCGCCTGCGGCAATGAAGTCGGCCAGTGCGTTGATGGCATTTTCCGGCAGCTGCTTTTCGGTCAGCTCAGCCTTCACACCATCGGCGCCGATCTTGTCCATCTTATCAAAGGTGATGCAGACGGAATCCAGCGTATCAGCGGAAAAACCCATGCTCTCCAGCATCCCGCGCAGGATGCGGCGGTCATTGATGTTGACGGTGAAGCCGGTGAAGCCGATGTTCAGCAGGGCACGGGTGGTCACGTCGATCAGTTCCACCTCGGCATTGGGGGAAGAATCGCCCAGAATGTCGATATCGCACTGTACGAACTCGCGCAGACGGCCCTTCTGCGGGCGCTCGGCGCGGAACACACGGTCGGTCTGGATCACCTTGAAGGGGCTGGGCAGCTTATCCTTGTTGGCGGCATAGTAGCGGCTCAGCGGCAGGGTCAGGTCATAGCGCAGGCCCATATCGGAAAGCTGCTTGGGGTCGCCGGTGTTCAAGGCGGCGGTGAGCTTATCACCGCGCTTGAGCACCTTGAAGATCAGGTTCAGGTTGTCGCCGCCGTCGGACTTGTCCAGATTTTCCATATCCTCCAGCATGGGGGTGGAAATGCGCTCGAAGCCGGACGCACGGTAGGTCTCCAGAATTTTGCCCTGAATGTAATCGCGCAGGGTCTGCTCTGCGGGCAGCAGGTCGCGCATGCCCTTCAATGCCTGTGTTTTCATAAGATGGTTCCTCTCTATATAAATCAATGTAAATGCTTTTACCTTATTCATTATAAAGGAATCTGCCGTTTTGTCAATTGAAATGGGCACACTGTAAGGGAAAAACCATTCGGAGGGCAGGCAATGAAACAGCAATTTACAGCAAAACATCCGTGGACCATCCTTGCGGCGGGCGCAGCCATTCAGGTGCTCACGGGCATCCCGGCGGCGTGGGGCGTATTCCAGCAGCCGGTCATGGACGAGTACGGCCTGAGCGAGCAGGGGGCAGGCTATGCCTTCGGCATCCTCATTGCGGCGTTCGGCGTGGGGTGCGTCCTCGGCGGCTTTCTGCAGGACAGCCGAGGCCCGCGGTGTGCGGCTCTGTGGGGAACAGCGCTGCTGTGCGGCGGATTTTTTGCAGCGGCCATGCTGCCGGGCGGCAGTGCGGTCAGCTTTTTTCTGGCATTCAGCATCCCGGCGGGGCTGGGCACGGCGTTTCTGTACCCATCCATCCAGTCCTGCGCACAGAAGTGGTATGCCGGGCGCAAGGGCCTTGCCACCGGCGTGATCGGCGGGGCGGTGGGCCTTTCCGGTGCGTTCCTCACCGCGTTCGTGCGCACGGCGGTCAGCGGCTTTGGGATCGTGCAGGGCATCCGGGGCGCGTTCTGGGCACTGGGAGCCGTCACGCTGCCCGTCTGCCTTGCGGGCAGCCTGCTTTTGCAGGACCCGCCGCAGGATGCCGAAAAACAGCAGCAAAACGACAAAAATACCATTGACCTTTCCCCATGGCAGATGCTGAAAACAAAGCAGTACTGGCTGTGCGCAGGCGCGGTGTGTTTTTCCACCCCGGCGGTGCTTCTGTTCAGCCCCATCATCCTGAAGCTGGGCGTGGAGCGGGGGCTGGACGAAAGCGCTGCATTGTGGAGCGTGGTGCTGGGCAGCGTGGGCAGTGCGGCGGGCCGCCTGCTGATGCCCATGCTCAGCGATAAAATTGGCCGCAGGCCCACCGATCTGCTGCTGTTTGCGGTGTCGCTGGAGCTTTCGGCAGGGTTTGCGTTTGCGCAGGGCTGGTGGGTGATCGCCTGTTATGCGGGGCTTACCTTCTGCTATTCCGGCCTTGCAGCAGTGCTGCCCGCCCTTTCCACCGATCTGTTCGGCCTGCCGCACGCAGGGGTGAACTACGGTTTTCTGGCACTGGGGCAGAGCGTGGGCAGTCTGGCCTTTCCGTTTGCAGCAAATCTCTGGGGGTTGGAAGCCGGGCGGCACTGGCTTGCCGTGGGCGGCGCAGCGGCGGGCTTTGCGGCCATGTGGGTACTGAAGCCTGCCGGGCAGACACCGCGCAGGCAGGACACAGGAGCGTGAAATTTGCCCTCTTGACATAGTTGACAAAAACTTGACGAATGAAATGACAAAAGCATCCGAATTGACAGTTAGCGGAAGGCAACTGCAAATAGTTTTGATGTTTTTTACCGGAAATGTATTGCAAAATCCGTCAGCTTTCTCTATAATAAAATCATGCGTGGTAGTACCGGTTAAGGCGCTGAAAGAGAGCGGCGCGCCCGGTCAGATGCAAGCAGCAAAGGGCAGCGGCTGTGCCGGCAGGGCGCGGCGGCGGCTTTGTGCTGCAAAGCAACATTTGTCAAAAGGAGAGTATGATTATGACCTATTCGCAGCAAGTACAGAATATGTGCCCGATCACCAAAGGTCCTAAGCATGGTCCGGCTCCCATCCCCGAAGAGGGCGCATGGGTCAAGGCCTATGAGATCAAGGACATCAGCGGCTACACCCACGGTGTGGGCTGGTGCGCACCTCAGCAGGGTACCTGCAAGCTGTCCCTGAACATCAAGAACGGTGTCATCGAGGAGGCTCTGGTGGAGACCATCGGCTGCTCCGGTATGACCCACTCTGCTGCTATGGCAGGCGAGATCCTGCCCGGCAAGACCATTCTGGAAGCTCTGAACACCGACCTGGTGTGCGATGCCATCAACGTTGCTATGCGCGAGCTGTTCCTGCAGATCGTCTACGGCCGTAGCCAGACTGCTTTCTCTGAGGACGGTCTGCCCATCGGCGCAGGTCTGGACGACCTGGGCAAGGGCCTGCGCTCCATGACCGGCACCATCTTCTCCACCAAGGCAAAGGGCGTCCGTTATCTGGAGCTGACCGAGGGCTATATCAACAAGCTGGCTGTGGATGCCAACGATGAGGTCATCGGCTATCAGTTCGTCAAGCTGGGCAAGATGATGGAGGATATCCGTCACGGCAAGACCCCCAACGAGGCTTATGAGAAGAACGTGGGTACTTACGGCCGCTTCAGCAAGGAGCAGGGTGCTGTGAAGTACATTGACCCGCGTGAGGAATAAGAGAGGAGGAACAACTCATGGCAACTTTTGAATCTATGGATCGCCGCATGCCGAAAATCGAGGCATGCCTGAAGGCTAACGGCCTGGAGTCTCTGGACGCTTGCAACGAGATGCTCCTCGCTAAGGGCATCGACTGCGACAAGATCGTGCGCGGCGTTCAGCCCATCTGCTTTGATAACGCTGTCTGGGCATACACCCTGGGCACCGCTATCGCCGTCAAGCGCGGCCTGACCGATGCTGCCGAGTGTGCTGCTGCCATCGGCGAAGGTCTGGAAGCTTTCACCATCCCCGGCTCTGTCGCTGAGCAGCGTCAGGTCGGTCTGGGCCACGGCAATCTGGGCGCTCGTCTGCTGAGCGAGGACACCACCTGCTTCGCTTTCCTGGCAGGCCACGAGTCCTTTGCAGCTGCTGAGGGTGCTATCGGCATCGCCCGCACTGCAAACAAGGTCCGCAAGACCCCCCTGCGTGTCATCCTGAACGGCCTGGGCAAGGATGCAGCTTACATCATTTCCCGTATCAACGGCTTCACCTATGTTCAGACTGAGTACGACATCCCCACTCAGACCCTGACCGTCGTCAAGGAGATTCCCTTCTCTGAGGGCGAGCGCGCAGCTGTCAAGTGCTACGGTGCAAACGACGTTATGGAAGGCGTTGCCATCATGAAGAAGGAGGACGTTCAGTGCTCCATCACCGGCAACTCCACCAACCCCGTCCGCTTCCAGCATCTGGTTGCCGGCACCTACAAGAAGTGGGCCATCGAGAACGGCAAGAAGTACTTCTCCGTCGCTTCCGGCGGCGGCACGGGCCGTACTCTGCACCCCGATAACGTGGCCGCAGGCCCCGCAAGCTACGGCCTGACCGACTCTCTGGGCCGTGTGCACGGCGATGCTCAGTTTGCAGGTTCTTCTTCTGTGCCTGCACACGTTGAGATGATGGGCCTGATCGGCATGGGCAACAACCCGATGGTCGGCGCTACCGTCGCATGCGCTGTTGCTGCAGCTCAGGCTAACGCCTAAGTTTTTCCTAAGTTTCAGCGAGGGGAAGCTGCTTTCCGAATGAGCAGCTCCCCCTTTTTTGCTGATAGATGTCCGAACACAAGCAACCCGAATATGAGAAGGAAGAAACAATGAAAAAGAATCAGATCCGCAAGAGCGTGGCTGCGCTGGCCATGGCGGTTGTTGTGGGTGTCAGTCTGCTGGGCTACGGCTGCGGCAGCAAGTCCGCTTCCACCGCAGGCGGCGTGTCCGGCGATTTCACCGGCACTGCCAAGGGCATGGGCGGCGACGTTACCGTTACCCTGACGCTGGAAGACGGCAAGATCACCGGCTGCACCGCTGAGGGTAAGGACGAGACCCCCGGCATCGGTACGCTGGCACTGGAGCAGCTGCCCGCTCAGATCGCTGAGACCGGCAGCATCGCCGTGGACGGCGTGTCCACCGCGACCATCACCTCCAACGCCATCAAGGAGGCAGCAGCCGCTGCCCTGACTGCCGCCGGCCTGAATGCTGACGACTATAAGATCGAGGTCAAGGCCGACGCGACCAAGGCCGAGGATTCCACCGTTGACGCTGACGTTGTCATCGTGGGTGCAGGCGGCGCAGGCATGACCGCTGCCATCACCGCTGCTGCCGAGGGCAAGAGCGTTGTGATCGTGGAGAGCCAGGCCATGGTGGGCGGCAACTCTGTGCGCGCTACCGGCGGCATGAACGCCGGCAAGACCGTGTATCAGGATGAGAACGAGTTCGGCGAGTCTGCCGGTGTCGAAAAGACCCTGAAGACCGCTGCTGAAAAGTACGCTGACAACGAGACCATCACCGCTCTGGCAAAGACCGTCTCTGAGCAGTGGGCAGAGTACCAGAAGAACCCCACCGGCTACTTCGACTCTGTTGAACTGATGGAGCTGGACACCATGATCGGCGGCAAGGGCATCAACGACCCTGCTCTGGTGGAGACCCTGTGCTCCAACTCTGCTGATGCCATCGACTGGCTGGACGAGCACGGCATCACCCTGCACAGCGTTTCCAGCTTTGGCGGTGCATCCGTCAAGCGCATCCATCGCCCTGTGGACGCAGAGGGCAAGACCGTTTCTGTCGGTTCCTACATGATCCCCCTGCTGGAGGAGAACTGTGAGAAGGCTGGCGTTCAGATCCTGCTGAACACCACCGCCAACGAGATCCTGACCGATGCGAGCGGCGCTGCTGTGGGCATCAAGGCCACCGGTTCTACCGGCGAGACCGTCACTGTGAACGCCAAGGCTGTGGTGCTGACCACCGGCGGCTTCGGCGCAAATCTGGACATGGTTGTCGAGTACAAGCCTGAGCTGAAGGGCTTCATGACCACCAACGCTGCCGGCGCTCAGGGTCAGGGCATTGAGATGGCCACCGCCATCGGTGCTGGCACCGTGGATATGGACCAGATCCAGATCCACCCCACCGTTGAGGCCAACACCGCTGCCCTGATCACCGAGGGTCTGCGCGGCGACGGCGCTGTGCTGATCAACGCCGAGGGCAAGCGCTTCATCGACGAAGTAGGCACCCGTGACGTGGTCTCTGCTGCTGAGATCGCTCAGACCGGCAGCTACAGCTGGCTGGTGGTCGATCAGGCTATGGTCGATGCTTCCAGCGTCATTCAGGGCTACATCAAGAAGGGCTACACCGTGACCGGCGAGACCTACGAGGAGCTGGGCAAGGCAATGGGCGTTGATGAGGCTGCTTTTGCCGAGACCATGAAGACTTGGAACGGCTATGTTGAGGCCAAGAATGACCCCGACTTTGGCCGCACCAGCTTTGCAAACCCGCTGGATACTGCTCCGTACTATGCAATCAAGGTCACTGCCGGTGTGCACCACACCATGGGCGGCCTGACCATCAACACCAACACCGAAGTCCTCAAGGAGGACGGCACTGTGATCCCCGGCCTGTTTGCAGCAGGTGAGGTCACTGGCGGTGTGCACGGTGCAAACCGTCTGGGCGGCAACGCTGTTGCAGACTTCACCGTGTTTGGCCGCATTGCAGGTAAGGCTGCCAGCGACTACGCTGCATGAGTACCCGCAAAGCACCTGAAAACGCTTCCGGCTCCAAAGGCCTGAAGCCATGGATGAAGAACCTGATCTTTGCTGCAGTGATCCTTGTGCTGGCAGCAGCGCTGTATTTCGGCGTGCGCGCAGCACACAGCAGCAAGGGCAGCGGCCTGCAGGCCACCGTCGATTTTGGCGATGGCATCACCGAGACTCTGCCGCTGGATACAGACCACGATTACCTGTATGATGTGGGCAATTATGTCGTGCATCTGCAGGTAAAGGATGGTGCCATCGCGTTCTTGGATAGTCAGTGCCCGGACCATGTGTGCGAGCAATTCGGCTGGCTGGACAAGGACGGCGCATGGGCTGCATGCGTCCCTGCCGGGGTGTATGTGGTAGTGGAAACTACAGCTGAATAAAGATCGTGCTTCAAAAAAGAGGCAGTACCCTGCAAGAGCGGGGCACTGTCTCTTTTGCTTTGTCTGGAAGGCAAAAGAGGACATGGTGTGAAAGTTGGGTAAAACTTTGACACAAATGCGTCAAAACAAAATTTAGACGCTTGTGTAATAGACGAAAATGCGATAAACTAACAATAAACTCTTTATCGCGCGCTTTTGCAAAGTCTGCGCCCGATACCGAAACCAGGGCATGCCCTGAAAGATACAGGAGGAAACAGCAAGCATGATCTTTAAAAAGAAGCAGGATGCTGCGGTACAGCAGACGGCTGCGGGTGAGGCAAAGCCCGCAGCGAAGGGCGGCAAAGCAGCAGCCTTTTTCCGCAAGAACTGGAAATGGATGGTGCCGGTGGTGTGCGTGGCCGTGCTGGGCGGATGGTTCATCCTGCGCCCGGACAAGGCGCAGAACGCCAATAAGGACATCAACTATGTGCAGGTCTCGCCGTCCAAGCGGGATGTGTCCAACACCCTCAGCGGAACCGGCACTCTGAACCCTGCCAATACATATAATGTTAAGTCGCTGGTAGCGGGCAAGGTGTTGACCAGCAGCTTTGAGGAAGGGGATATCGTGGAGGAAGGCACCGTGCTGTACACGGTGGACTCCTCCGATGCCACCACCAAGGCAGAGCAGGCGTCCATTGCTCTGCAGCAGGCACAGCGCAGCTACGACAAGACGGCAGACCGCCAGTATGTCCGCGCCGAGGTGGCAGGTGTTGTGAGTGCCCTCAAGGTGGCCAAGGGCGACGAAGTGACCAGCGGTCAGGAAGTGGCGGTCATCCGTGACAGCTCCAAAATGGTGCTGCGGCTGGAGTTCCCGGCAGCAGATGCCGCCACCTTCTCGGTGGGCCAGAGCGCAGAGGTGACGCTGGACGGCACCTTTGAAATGCTGACCGGCACCGTGACCGCTGTGACCGGCACCGATGCCCTGAGCACCGGCAACCTGCTCACCCGCACCGTGACCATTGCTGTGCGCAATGCAGGCGGCCTGACCACTGCGCAGGCAGCAACGGCAACCATCAATGGCGTGAGCTGTATTGCCGCCAAGTGCTTTGAGTATCAGGCGGAGCGCACCCTGACTGCCCTTGCCGCCGGTACCGTGACGGCCATCAATGTGCCGGAAGGCGGAGCCGTGAACAAGGACGATATCGTGCTGCAGATCAGCGGCGAGGACCTGACCGAGGCCATCCAGTCTGCCGCCGAGAGCCTGCGCAGCGCCGAGCTGAACATGGACAATCTGCAGGAGGCCATGAACAACTACACCATCACCTCGCCCATCAGCGGCACCATTATTGAAAAGAATGCCAAGGCCGGGGACGCGCTGTCCGCCGGCTCGGACCTGTGCACGATCTTTGACCTGAGCTATCTGGAGATGACCCTGAACGTGGACGAGCTGCAGGTCAGCAGCCTGTCGGTGGGTCAGAGCGTGCAGGTCACGGCGGATGCCGTGCCGGACAAGACCTATACCGGCGTTGTGACCCGTGTTTCCATGAAGGGTACCTCCAACGGCGGCACCACCACCTACCCGGTCAAGGTGCGCATTGATGAGACGGATGGCCTGCGCCCGGGCATGAACGCCAATGCTGAGATCGTGGTGGCACAGGCAAAGAATACCCTTACCGTGCCCAACGCTGCCATCGTGCGCGGCGGCTATGTGCTGGTCACGCAGGACTCCCCCAGCGCAGTCAACGCAGACCCGGGCATGATCGCGCCGGACGGCTATGTGTATGTGCCGGTCAAGACCGGCGTCAGCGATGACAACTACACCCAGATCGTCAGCGGGCTGACCGGCAATGACACGGTGGCTTACGACTCTGCCGCAGCAAGTACCGATACGTACTATGACGACGGCGGCTATTACGAGGCGGATGCAGAGGGCACCGAGGGCGAGGAAGGCACCGATGCTGCGAACGGCATGGTCGATGAAGCAGAACCGGAAAACGGGACCGTACCGGCGGAAGAGCCTGTGGAAGCCGAGGAAAAGCAGGGCTCCGCAGAGGATGCCGTAAATCCGTCTCAGGCAGACGGCGTGGTCTATCTGGGCTGACACAGGAGGAATGCATGAGCGCTCTGATCGAGTTTGATGAGGTGTGCAAGTATTACCAGATGGGTGACACCACGGTAAAGGCTGCAGACCACATCACCATGAAAATCGAAAAAGGCGAGTTCGTGGCCATCGTGGGCCAGTCCGGCTCCGGCAAATCCACCTGCATGAACATCATCGGATGTCTGGATGTGCCCACCCACGGCACCTACCGCCTGAACGGAAAAGACGTTGGCCGGATGAGCCGCAACGAGCTGGCATCCGTCCGCAACGAGATGCTGGGTTTCATCTTCCAGCAGTACAACCTTTTGCCAAGGCTCAACCTGATGGAGAACGTGGAGGTGCCGCTGGTGTATGCGGGCATCGGCCGCGCCGAGCGCCACGCCCGGGCCAAAGAGGTGCTGGAGCAGGTGGGTCTGGGCGATAAGCTCAGGAACCGCCCCAACCAGCTTTCCGGCGGCCAGCAGCAGCGTGTTTCCATCGCTCGGGCGCTGGTGCGGAACCCGGCGGTCATTCTGGCCGACGAGCCTACCGGCGCACTGGACAGCCACACCGGCCGCGAAGTGCTGGGAATGCTGCAGCAGATGCACGATGAGGGCCACACCGTGGTGCTCATCACCCACGATAATTCCATTGCGGTGCAGGCAGACCGCATCATCCGTCTGGAGGACGGGCGGGTGGTCTACGATGGCGATGCCCATGCACCGGAAGCCGTGGTGCAGCCCACGCTGCTGCCGGAAACGCCGGATGAGGAGGAGAAAGCATGATTATTGAAACCTTCCGTCAGGCCATCCAGAACGTGTGGAGCAACAAACTGCGCACCTTCCTTACCATGCTGGGCATCATCATCGGCGTTATGGCAGTCATCGTCATCGTGGGCTTGGGCAACGGCATGACCAAAAGCATGCGCGACAGCTTTTCGGCACTGGGTACCAACACCCTTTCGGTGCAGGTGTGGGGCAACGGCTCACGCACCGTTTCGGTGGAGGAAATGTACAAGCTGCCCACGGAGTACCCGGAGCTGATCCAGTCCATTTCGCCGCAGATCGATTTCAGCGGCAGCGGCACGCTGAAGATCGGCACTACCAGCTACCGCTGGTCCAACATCAGCGGCGTGGACGAGAACTATTCCGCCATGAAAAATTACCAGATCGCGCAGGGACGCGGCCTGCAGTACATGGATATGAAGGATAACAAGCATGTGTGTGTCATCGGCGATTACCTCAACCGTGTGGCCTTTGGCGGCAACGGCCTTGGCCAGACGCTCAAGATCGGTGCCAACAAGTTCCGCATCGTGGGCGTGCTGGCGGCCAAAGTCAGCGATCCGGACATGCAGCAGGGCAGCGATGACGACTGCGTTTACCTGCCCTATACCACGGCCATGCGTCTTTCCAGCCAGAGCACGGTGAACAACTATGCCGCGGTCATGGAGGATGAGGGCCGCGCCAACGAAGCAAAGTCTGCGGTGGAAAGCGAACTGCAGCGCCTGCTTGGCTCGGATAACGGCTACTATGTCTACAGCGCCAGCGAGTGGCTGGAGGAAATGAACAACATGATCAACATGGTCATTGTGATCCTGACCGGCATTGCCAGCATTTCGCTGCTGGTGGGCGGCATTGGCATCATGAACATCATGCTGGTGTCGGTGACTGAGCGCACCCGCGAGATCGGCATTCGCAAGGCACTGGGTGCCAAGGAACGCACCATTCTGTCGCAGTTTGTGGTGGAAGCAGCCACCACCTCGGCCCTCGGCGGCGCACTGGGCATTGCACTGGGCTACATCGTATCCATGGGAGCAAACAAGGTGCTGCCCATGTTCACCAGCGGCACAACGGTCACGGTCAGCCCGTCCTTCAATTCCATCGCAGTGGCCTTTGGCATCTCGGTGGGGATTGGCGTGCTGTTCGGCTACCTGCCCGCAAAGCGCGCAGCGCGGCTCAACCCCATTGAAGCATTGCGCTATGACTGAACTCTTCTCAGCCGGCGTTGCGCCGGACTGCAAAACACCAAGGAAGGGGAATATACCTATGAAAAAACGTCTCTTCGCATGTCTGCTTGCAGCATGCCTGGCTGTATCCGTGCTGGTGCTTCCGGCATCGGCGGCCAGCCTGAACAACTCGGCCATCCAGACGGCCATCACGCTGGGTGCTATGGATACCAGCCAGACCGGCAGTCTGGATGCTGCCGTCACCCGCGGTGCATTTGCCAAGATGCTGGTCTCCTTTTCGGCCTACCGCGAAAGCGCCAGCCAGCAGGGCAATCTGGGCACACTGTATAAGGATGTGCCCGGCAGCTCTCAGTGGGCACCCTATGTGCGCATTGCGGTGCAGCAGGGCTGGATGAACGGCTATACTGATGGTACATTCCGCCCAGATAATACGGTCACGCTGGAAGAAGCCTGCACCGCAGCACTCAAGCTGCTGGGCTATAAAATGACCGACCTCAACGGCGTGTTCCCGACGGCACAGCTGAACAAGGCGCAGGAACTGGGCCTGCGTAACCAGCTGAACCGCAGCCAGAGCGAGGCCATGAACTATGAGGACTGTGCTTTGCTGCTGTATAACACCCTCACGGCAAACACCGCCTCTGGCAGCGCCTATGGTACCAGCCTGGGCTTTACGGTTTCGAACGGTCAGGTGGACACCTCCACGGTAATGCTCAAGAGCCTGAAGGGACCCTTTGTGGCAGCGGAAGGCACCCAGCTGCCTTTTACGCCGGTGAGCATCTACCGCAACGATAAGGTCTCGGCTTCTGCAGAGCTGAACCGCTACGATGTGTATTATTACAGCGAAAGTCTGCAGACTGTATGGATCTACACCCGCAAAGCAGCAGGCCGCATCACTGCCGTTTCGCCCAGCGCCAGCGCACCCACGGCCGTTACCGTGGCGGGCACCAGCTATCAGCTGGGCAGCACAGCAGTGGCTTCCAAGGTGTCCAGCCTGAACGGCGGCGGCGTGGGCGAAGTGGTCACTCTGCTGCTGGGCATGAACAATGAGGCGGCGGATGTTATTACCGGCGCAGAGGCCGACGAGGTGTTCTACGGCGTGGTGCAGGGCGCAGCCCGCAGCCTTGTGGAAGATAACGGCGCGGATGTGCTGCAGCGCGTGGCTGTCATGTGCACCGATGGTGTTCAGCGCACTGTGAATGTGGACAAAAGCCTGAACTACCCCAAGGGCTGGCTGGTAGAGATCCGCGTAACACCGGAAGGCGAGTCCGTGAGCGGCATCGAGAACAAGGTCGTTACCGGCAAGGTCAATGCAGATGCAACGGCACTGGGCAGCTATGCCCTTGCCGACGATGTACAGATTCTGGATACAACTGCGGAGGGTGTGGCTGGGACGGTTCGTCCCAGCCGCCTAGCGGGGACAGACCTGAATCTTCTGAATGTCCGCTACTATACGCTGAATGAGAAGGGCGAGATCGACCGCCTGATCCTGAATGATGTCACCGGCGACCTGTGGACCTACGGCGTGCTGGATGATATCAAGAATGTGGCAGTCAACTACTCGGAACTGCAGACGCTGGCCAAGATCATTTCCACCGGCAAGAGCGACAGCACGGATACGCAGGATAAGATCGTGGACGACCTGAAGGATGTTCTGGTGCCCACCACCAGCGAAGTGCTGTGGGGTGTGATCAACGGCGACATCCTCTCCACTCTGTGGCAGAAGATCACAGCCAACACGGATAGCCTGCTCAGCCTTGGTCTGCGGCAGGTGGGCAGCCTTGTAGGCGAACCGTATGCGTCCATCTTCCGCTATATTGGCGGCGGCGCTACCTATGTGTGCTATGTCAATGGTTCGCAGGTAGCTTTCACCACCAACGTCAAATATCCGGTGCTGGTAGGTGGTGTTGCAGCCCGCAGAGAGACGACCGGCAGCGTGCGGACGATGGTCCAGCTCATGCCCATGAAGATCGATCAGGTGGGTGCAGCGTCGGTCATGAGCAACGGCACCCGCTTTGAGATGGCGGACGACGCACAGGTGTATCTGTGGTACAAGGGTCAGTACTACGCCACCAAGCTGACCGAGGTCAACTCGGAGGGCTACTACCTGACCGGCTGGTACGATAACTTTGGCTGTGCTGCGGGCAAGCGCGTGCGTGTGATCGTGGCCGTCAAAAAGGACTGATGGATTATTACAGCGTCCCGCGCCGCATTCTGCGCGGGGCAAGGCAGTTGGTGTACCCACGCCGCTGCCCGTTTTGTGATCGGGTGCTGGGCAGTGTGCCCATCTGCCCGGATTGTGCCGCGGAGCTGGAAGAGCTGCGCAGGAAGCCGGGAATGCGGCTGGACGCTTCTCAGCATTATTTAGGGGAACTGACCGGTGCAGCAGCACCGTTCCGGTATGAGGGCTGTGTGCGGCGCGGCATCCTGCATACAAAATACCATGCTGCACCGTGGGCGGCGGTGGAGCTGGGCCTCTGGCTGGCAAAGCTGGCCTTTGGCAGCGAGATGCATATGGCCGGTGCAGAACCGGTGCCGGAGCTTGTGGAAGGCATGTCCCTTGGGTACGACTGCATCGTTCCCGTACCGGCATCCGGCAGAGCGCGCGGCTACAATGTGCCGCAGCTCATGGCGGTGCCGCTGGCCCGCGCACTGGGGATACCGCTGTACCCGAAAGCACTGGGCCGCACTCGTGCAAAGCGGCATCAGGCGGGCCTGCCCTTTGAGCAGCGCCTTGCCAATGTGGCGGGTGCCTTCCGGGTGACGGACACGGAACTTGTGGAGGGCAGAAAGGTGCTTTTGGTAGACGATGTGATCACCACCGGTGCCACGGCAGCAGCCTGCACACAGGCGCTGCTGGCAGCCGGTGCTGAGAGTGTGTTTGCAATTGCACTTGCCACTGTTGAATTTGAAATGTTTCCCGCAAGGGATCAGCCGCTGCAGGAAAACGAGCCGGAGTTTTGAAAATTTATTTGCAAAAACTTGGCAGAAAAAGCTTGACAAAACACCCTGAATCAAGTATACTAATTGAGCTGTGAGCGATAACCGCTTGCAGATATCCGGGTGTAGCGCAGTTTTGGTAGCGCGCTTGAATGGGGTTCAAGAGGCCGTGAGTTCGATTCTCGCCACTCGGACCAAACAAAAATAATCCGAACTTGTTTCCGATAGGGGATGGGTTCGGATTATTTGTTTTCTTCGGAAAATTAGCGTTTGCGAAGCAATGAAAGCCCCAGTGGGGCTTTTAAGCGACGGAACGGTCTGCGTTAGCAGATGGAGGGGCTTTGCCCCGACAAGTTCCATGCAGGTGTCCGTGGAAGATGAAATCCGAAATCATAGATTGACCGACATAAGCCACAATATGATTTCAGGAGGACATGAACATGAAGTACGATGAAAGAGCTTGCAAATTCAACATGGACACCGGTTGCGTGGAACTGCTGCTCCGGGATGAGAGAATGATTACCATCAACTGCACCGGGGTCGAGGATGCGCTGGACGTGACTATGGCGCAGAGGTCGGAGTTGGACTATCTCATCTACAATGACCCGCTGGGCTATGCGGATTTGATTCTGAATGGTGACCCGGAGAAATATTTGAAGAATGTGACCGGGAGCTGTGGGTTGGAGGATTAACTGGTAGCTCAAATTATACAAAAGCGCAGTACTTTTTGGGAGGTGCTGCGCTTTTGCATTTGAATGTATAAAACGTCATTCGTTCACTTGACTTTTTACAAAATTCATGTAAAATATGAAGTGTAAGAAAATTCCACCGCTTATAATTTCATCTGTGAAGGAGGTTCACATGAAAAAAGCATTTTTTGAAGATTCCGCAATGGCAATGGCAAAACTGATTGTTGAAAGCATCTACCATGGCATGGAAGAAAATGAAGGTGTCTATGCCGATTTGATGTATTCTAACGGAAAAGGACAGCACGGCTGGGCACATATCTTTCAAAATGAACATGAACATTTAACAAAGGCAGGATATCGTGTGGTTTTGATGGTCTCTGGAAGCTGGAAGTATGCTGTGGCATATGATCCTCACAGCAAAACAGCCATTATGATTCTTCGCCAAGAAAATTTCCGCAATAGACTTGTCAAATTGCAGAATGGTGAGATGCATTACGTTTTTTCGGGACTTCCGGCTAATCAAGATTTGAATGAAATGGTTCCCCAGTATGAGCAGATGTCACTGTTTGGACAAGATAAAGCTGTGCAGCAAAAAGCCGAAAAGCCCTTCGATGAATTGGAGCAAGCAGTAGACGGTGAAGTCTTGAGATTTGGAATTTTAACGTACCGCTTGGATTTAGCTCAATTGATCAGAAGCTGTACATTGGAAATTTTGAATGCAAATGGTTGCATCGTTGATGAAATGAATTTGGATTCTGCAATTCCGATGAATTGGAAAGAAGCTGTTCCGGAAGATGAAATTACTAAGTTTAAGGAAGAAACTGGTAATGAGTATGGCGTTCAAATCGACAGTATTCCGGAATTCAAACCGCGGAAAAAATTTGTACGGAAAGATGGGTAAAAAATGGGTGCCATTGTTACATCCGAGTTTAATGGAATGCGGCTGACATTGGCTCGTGAAATCCAAAATATTTCCAGTCCTAAGCTAGCAGAAAAGATAGGGGTGACAAAGCAAACTGTCTCTCAGTATGAAAATGGTTTAATCAAACCAAGTGCCGATAAAGTATTAGCAATTTCGCAAGAATTGAAATTTCCACCGAAATTTTTCTTTGAAGGTAGCAGCGATAATTTTAGTCCCGGAGTTGCATATTGTAGAGCAACTACAACCACGACAAGAGCCGTAAAACTACGGCAAACAAACATTGATGTATTGAAATCATATATTTATGACTTTTTTGCAGAATATATTGAATATCCATCAACCGAACAATTGATCGATTGTATGAAATCTGTAGCAGAGTGTTCTGACATGGAACTAATCGCAAAAAAAATTCGGGAAAAATTGGACTTATCGGATAGGCCCATTCGTAATATGAGCTATCTGTTACAAAATCTTGGAATTGTGGTAACTTCTTTCTCGGAAAACGTAGGGCATTTGGACGCAATCAGTCACATTCCGGTCCTTGCCAATAATGGAGAAAGCAAGAGGTTCTATTTCACAACATATAATACAGATAAAACAACACCTGCAAGATTGAACTTTACGTTGGCTCACGAACTAGGACACTGGATACTCGGTCATATTGTTTCAGATGTGAAATCGCAAGCAGATGCCGAGTATCGGAGCAATGAATCAGACGCAAATCAATTTGCATCTGCATTTTTGCTGCCAAAAGAAGCATTCTTGAAAGATCTTCAATATCCAACGGTTTTAAATGAATATTTAAGATTAAAAGAAAAATGGCATGTCTCAATTGCGATGATGATTCGTAGAGCATATATGTTGGAGGTACTATCTCCAAGTCAATATCAATATTTGTTTAGACAGCTTGGAAGTCGTGGATGGCGAACATTTGAACCGGGAGATATGGTTGAAGTTCCCACGGCATCTCTTTTTTCAGTGTCTGTAAAGATTCTGGATGACAATGGAATTATAGAAAAAGGAAATTTGCTGAAATATCTGAACGAAAACTGTTTTACGGCACAACAAAAAACATTTGAGGATTTGATGGGATTGGAACAGCATACGCTTGATCCGGCTATGTCGGGTTCTTTTAGTAGAGTTGAGTTCAAGCCAAACTAACAAATCCTTTTATACAGAAAAACAGGGTGCGCCCTGCGGACGCACCCTGCCAAAAGCCACAGACAATAGCGATATGTACAACAGGGAGTTCCCCAGCGGGAACTTCCTGTTTTTCTTTTCCTGCAAGATGTGCCTGTTCCGCCTGCCATGCGGCAAACTCCCGCTGCCCTTCCTCGCTGTTCCAGCAGGCAAGGATGGCTGGGTAGAATGCCCGTGCCAGACGGTCAATGACTTCATCGGGATAAGGGGAAATGTTTGTGGACTTTTTCTTTTTGTTCAAACGCACGCTCCTTTGATCGTCCCACCGTGGCAAAGCCGGGCGAGAAAATCAAAGTACCAATTTTTATCAGGCGCAAGGGCGCGGATGTACGATTCCCGCAGCATAGGTCTGCCATGTTCGTCCAGAAGTTGCTTTCCGGTGAACGCATCATGCTGGTAAACGAGGTACGCTTCGATGGCGGTGTAGTCCGAGTTTTTAGAGGCGATATGCTTGAGCGTTGCCATACAGTTCACCCAGAACTTTCTCGGCGTGCAGCCGAAATGCGGTCAGGTCTGCAAGTTCGTCAAGGAGTTTCGCCCGGATCTGCTCGGTGTCTGCACCGCCGGAATTGAAGTGCCTTGCAAGCTGGTTCAGGTTGCCGCCCACCTTGCTGCACTGGGCAAGCAGGGTGGAAACGGCGGTCAGGGTTTCTTCGCCACCACCGGCAACGATGACCGTTTTCTCGATCTTGACGTTGTGGATGGCACGGCGGATAAAAGTGGAGAGGGAGAGATTCAGGAGTTTGCAAGTGAGTTCCAGTGACGCTTTTTCCTCCGCTGTTACACGGAACTTGATGACGTGCGTTTTGTTGTTCGGCGTGTCGTGGTGCTGGGAATTGCTAAGGGTCGATTGAACATTCGTTTTGGTCATTGTACCTCCTGTCTGTTCGATAACTCCTCGGTGAAGTTATGTAAGCACGACACGCCGTT
>NZ_FMFG01000045.1:0-17940 GCF_900066275.1 uncultured Faecalibacterium sp.
TCACAGTAGGGTTACTCCAAATGGATAGAGCAGTGTTTATACACAATACATTACGCGACTTCGTGTCGCACCTCTGCTTCCGGGTCGCAGATGATGATATCATCGTCCGTCACGAGGAACGCATTGCAGATCTCACGCTTTGCGCTGAAGGATTTACCGGAACCGGGAGTGCCCAAAATCAGACCGTTGGGGTTCTTCAGCTTTTTGCGGTCAACCATAATCAGGTTGTTGGACAGGGCGTTCAAGCCATAATACAGGCTTTCCTTGCCGTTATCGAACAGTTCCTGCGTGGTAAACGGCACAAAAATTGCCGTACTGCTGGTGGTCAGGCCGCGCTGGATCTCGATCTGGCAGTCTGCCAGCGGCAGGCTGCTCATCAACCCCTGCTCCTGCTGAAAATCAAGGCGGCATAATTCGCAGTTGTGCTTCTGCGCAATGCTGACCGCCTGAAACACGTTAGTTTCCAGTTCCTGCTCAGTCTTGCCGGTGTTCAGGACAAGGAACGTCACCAAAAACATTCTCTCGTTCTGACTCTGCAATTCTTTCAGCAGGGCTTTTGCGTCCCGCCCATAAGTCGCCAAATCAGACGGCAGCACGTCCATGTCGTATCCGGCGCGGACAGCTTTTTTCTGCTCCTCGATCTTGCTGCGGTCGAGTTCGGTGATGGTGTGCTTGATGGTTTTGATGGCCTTGTTCTGGTCAACGGACTGGATGTGCATGGTAACGATCTGGCTGGAATCCATGTCCAGAAAATCCTTCAGCAACTGGTCACTCAGGTCAGAAGCCGTGATATTCAGGAAGCTGACCGCCCCGAAGATGCCGCCCATCTGAAAGGTATGGCTGTTCTTAAACGCCAGTGCAGTGGGTGCAATGGCATCCTTTACGGACAGACCACTGGGCACAAGGTCTTTCCAGTTGAAGTGGAACTTGTTGGCTCCATCCATGTTCAGCATCCCGTGCATCAGCCGCAGACGCTCCGTACCGTCCAACGGCTTTGCCAGAACGCCCAACCTGTGAAAGTTGTTCATCAGGTCGTTCTGGATGTGCTCCAGCCGCGGCTTGACCTGCGCCATGCTGTCGCCCTCGATGCCGTAGGTCAGGAACTTGGTCTTTGTCAAGCCATTGTTGCCCTTGGAAAGCTGCTGCCGCAGCATCTGGCTGTACTCGGCGCGCACATCGTCAAAACCATCCTGCTGGTACGGGATGCGGATGGACTTTTCAAAGTCTGCCGAATCGGTGGCGGTGTTCACAAAGGACAGTTCAAAGTGGATAGAGCTGTCGAAAAAGTTGAGAAAAGAGCACCATTCCTCAAAGATGGCGGTCTTATCCTCCTGCTGCGCCAGCTGATAGTTGATATCCTGATATTGGATGGTGCGGGTGTAGTAGCCGGGACGGACACGGCAGGTGCCGTCCTCAAACATCCGCTGGAACGGAATGCTCTCCTGTGCCGTGCGGGGCACTGTGGGCTTGGGCGGCTTTTTGCCGTCTTTATTCTTTTTCAGAAACGGAATCATGGGTGTCATCTCCCTTCATAAGCAGTGCATAGTAATTGCGGGTCTGGTACGGACGCACCTTCGGACGAATAAAACGCGCCTGAAGGTAGTACCGCAGGATCTTTTCGGCGGGCTGACCGTTCTTCTGGTACATGGCCAGAAAAAACATGGGCAGCATCACCGACATCATGCCGAGGGTAGCACCGGAATTGCCAGCGGTGTCCCGCAGAACAAAGAACAGCGGCACCCCTACGACTGCCGCTGCACCAAAACAGATAAGCTGCCGGGCGGTCAGGTTGAAGGCTACTTTGGACTTCACCTTGCTGAAATCGCGCGGCACGGAAATATAAGCTGCCAAAATTTCACCTCCGAATCAATGGGCACCCAGCAGAGTTTTGGCGACAGAGCTGGTCTTGAACAGCGAGAAGCAGAGCAGCACCGTGTACCCCACGATACTCCAGATCGAGTTGATGGCATCCCCGGATATTGCAACATTCTGGAGCAGAACAGCGTAGATCGCCACGCAGATCAGGATCAGGAAACCTTGAAATCCCAGCGCGAACAGAGAACGAAGATAGTTCTGTCCAACATGGGATTGCTCATGGTTGCCCCATGTTGCCATGGGCACCGGAGCCAGACTGACCATCATGTAGATCTCAATCATTCTTCCGTAGACGATGACGAAAATCACGATGGACAGGATGCGCATGGTGATACCGATGAAGAAGGACTGCAAGAACAGCCCGAACAGTGGTCCTACGTCCATCTGCATCATGCTGGATTGCAGCATCGACAAGCCGATATCGTTGACCCTTGTGTTGCCGCTGATGATGCCGCTGGAATTTGCCACCACCTGCTGAGTCACGTCGAACACCGCCATGATGATATCGAAAGTGTTGGAGATCATCCAGACCGAAATGGCAGTTTTGAAAATCCATTTCATCAGCAGCGCAGGTTCAAATTGTGCCATGTTGTTGTGCTCTGTGATGAGCTGAATCAGCTCATAGCAGGCTATAAAAGTCAAAATCACACCTGCAATGGGCAGCACCACATTCCGGGACAACGCTTCGATCATAGCGAAAACGCGCGGTTCAAAACTGGATGGTTTGGTGCCGACCTGCTGTGCGATGTTGCCCACTTGGGTGTTGACGTCATCAAACAAGCCGGAGAGATTGGACATGATCGCCGCTGTCAGCAGTGACTTGATCCAATCGGAGATTGCTTTGAGAACAGTTTCCACTCAGCGCCACCACCCATCAAGAAAAATGGTTGATAAGGGTCTTGAGCAGGTTGAGCAGAAAAATAAGGTGAGTCAGAATCTGCATAATAGCACCATCCTTTCAAAATAAAGGTGAATATTCGATTTGCAATGCGTTTCCTCTTTATAATAAGAATCCGTTTGCCACGGAGGGGCTGGAAATGCTTGCAAGTAAATATGTACGGGGCGGCAAACGCCGCCCGGAAAAGATCAGCCGAACAGACCGGACAGCAGGGGCACCAGAGTGATACCGATGAGGGCAACGCCGCCGCCAGCCATCAGCTGCTTCATACCCTGGCTCTTGGCAGAGGGGTTATCGCCGCCGTAGCCTTCCATGAGGTTCACAGCACCCCACACGCCCAGACCGGCACCCAGTGCCACAACCAGAGTCTTCAGAACATCCACTGCACTATTAAAGAATTCCATAGTAATCTCCTTTGTTTTGAAAAAGCGACCCTGCACACATCTGAAATCCATTTGTTAAAGCGCCGTAAGCTGCGGCGAGAGTTAATTTACTGGCGTACTTATGGGTCAAACTGTGTTTATTGCGAGGAGCGAATTAGCCGAACAGACCGGACAGCAGGGGCACCAGAGTGATACCGATCAGGGCAACGCCGCCGCCAGCCATCAGCTGTTTTATCCCCAATTAGGTGTAAAACTCTGCTCGATGGCGGGCGGCGGCGTACAAAAAATCTATATGGTGTTTTTAAGAGAACCGTCCCGGCGGGACAGGTCAGGCAGTGACCTGTTCCACCTCCGGGATGGGTTTGAGATTAAAATGAATTTCGATAGAAATGTGTCTTGTTTTATCTTCGTCAATGCGCTCATGCACGACGATTTCTTTGATTAAGCGGTTGAGGGTGGCTGCGTCCAACTCTGTGATGTTGGCATATTCCTGAATGGCTTCCACCCATTGTTTTGCGTCATTGGCAAGCTGGACTTCATCGGACAGCCGCTTTCTGCCCTCGGACACTTTTGTTTTAAGTTCCGTCTGCTCGGTCTGTGTCTTTTCCAGCATGGTGTTGAAGTTCTGCTCACTGATACGCCCTGCAATCATATCTTCATAAAGCCGCATTACCATTTTGTCCAGAACCTCAATCCGTTCCTCGTCCCTTGTAAGGGAGCGTTCCATTGCTTCCCGCTGTTCCCGCTGCTCGGCTTCACAGGTATTGGTCAGGCGGTCAGCAACCGCTTTCCCGTCCATCAGGGCAGCTCTGGCACATTCCCGGATTTTCCGCAGCACATGACTGTAAAGGGTGTCATAATCAATCCGGTGCTGGGTGCAGTGGTTCTTTCCAAAGGCATTGTAGGTCTTGCAGGAGTAAATCTGCTGGGGATGTTTTGCGTTTGTGTAGCGTACCGTCAGAGACTTCCCACACTCGCCGCATTTTATCAGTCCGGCAAACAGGCTGATTTCATTGGTCTGCCCCGGACGCTGGCGGGATTTCAGCTTGTTCTGCACAATGTCAAAGCTCATGCGGTCAATCAGCGGTTCATGCTGTCCTTCCACTACAATCCAGTCCTCCGGCTTCTTTTCCCCAATCGTGCCGATTTTGAAACGGTAGTCCTTTTTCTGGGAAGCAATCGCCCCAGTGTAAACGGGATTCATCAAAAGGTCTTTGATAACGGAAAAGTCCCACATATACCGCCCGTTTTCCGGGTCTTTCTTTTCCCATTTGGTGCGGGTATTGCGAAGCCCCCGTTCCCGGTTCCACCATGTGGGGCAGGGGATTTTTTCTTCCTCCAGCCGTCTGCGGATATAGTTCGGACCATGACCGTTTAGGGCATATCCGAAAATCAGCCGCACAATCGGGGCGGTTTCCTCGTCAATGAGCAGATGGTTTTTGTCCTCCGGGTCTTTCCGATACCCAAACGGGGCAAGACACCCGGTAAACTGTCCTTTCTGCGCTTTCAGAAGATAAGAGGAATGGACTTTCTTGGAAATATCCTTGCTGTACATCTCGTTCAGGATATTCTTGAACGGGGCGATGTCGTTGTTATCCCGCAGGGTGTCGATACCGTCATTCATGGCGATATAGCGGACACCGTTTCTTGGGAAAAAGTCCTCAATCAAATGCCCTGTTTGCAAATAGTTACGCCCCAGTCGGCTGAGGTCTTTCGTGATGACAAGGTTGATTTGCCTGCGCTCAATGGCTCTCAACATTCTCTGTAAATCAGGACGCTCCATATTAAGACCTGTGAAGCCATCGTCCTGATAGACTGCCACAACCTCCCATCCCTGCTTTTCGCAGTATTTTTCCAGCATATCACGCTGGTTTGCGATACTGGCACTTTCGCCTTGCAGGTCATCGTCCTTTGACAGCCTGCAATAGACCGCCGCACGATAGCCCCCGGCAAGTGCTGAACCGATTGTTCTGTATTCCATTTCGTTCATCATAGCCATTTACCCACACAATCCAGACGGTATCTGGCTCTGTTGAACCTCATCTTCATTATACTTCAAATCTTTCTTTTTAGCAAGATATTCTTTTGTATTTGTTTTGCCGTATTTCTGGGAAATCAGGCTGACGAACACATCGGTGGCGTCCAGTTCCCCGTCAAATACGGTTGTCACTTCAATCTTGGTCTTATTTTTCGCCATAGGCAGTTATCCTCCATACATGAAAATAGCCAGACAGAGAACGGTCGGCAACGAAGTCCGGCAACGGGCTTCAAAAGACCTTGCAAACAATCTCAATCTGGCGTTGATTACTATTTATACTTTTCTTTTATTTTTCTGTTGTTTTGGTTGTCAGAGAGGGAAAAAGCCCGGAAATAAGGGATTTTCCCCGGCAACCGGCTCGGCAACGGGATAGCAACGAAGTCGGCAACGGGCTGTCATTTTCAGAATGGAAGCTCCATCTGCTCTGTGACCTCCACAAAACCGTCCATAGATTTTTCGGGCGGGTTGTCGGTGTCCGTTGCCGGGATTTCACGCTCCCAGCCCTTTTGTCTGCCGTATTCCGCAAACATCCTCGGATTGGAAAAGTAGTTCCACCCGGTAATGCACTGGTTCATTATCTCGTTGATTTCCCGGATTTCCCATTGCTTCGGCTCATCAAAGGTGTGGTTTAAGGCTTCCTTGTAGAGCTGCTTGGAGCAGACCGTTTCCCCGGTGTACTTATCAAGGTAAGCCTGTATCATCCCGGCTTTGGTGTCCTCCGGCATAAAATCCCGCTGGTGTTCTTTGAGATACCGCTGCATGGCTGGGCTGAATGACAGCTTGAACATGCCGCTTCGGTAAATCTCCATTGCTTCCGCCCACATCTGGCTGATATAGGCTCTGGAAGCGGCTTCGTCCTCCAAAATGTGAACCTCGGCTTGCTCCGGGTACACCATGACCGGGATAAATCGGCGGTTGCCGGAACGGTCAAGGGGGAGAAAGTCAAGGGCGTTGGAAGTGCCGCCGAACACGCATTGACGGGGGCGGTCTGCCGGGTGAGTTTCATAGGGAATTTTGTAAACCTCTTTCTGGCGGCTTAGAAAGGACTTGATTTCCTCAATGCTCTTGGCATTGGCGGTTGCCATCATTTCCGACATTTCAATTATCCAGTGACCTTGCAGCTTGCGGTACACGTTATCATCGTCCAGCTTCCGCAAATCATCGGAAAACCACTCGTCCCGGACTGCCAGCAGCCGGAAGAAGGTGGATTTGCCAGCCCCCTGACCGCCTACCAGACACAGCATGATTTCAAACTTGCTTCCGGGCTTAAATGCCCTTGTAATCGCCCCCAGCATGAACAGCTTCAAGGCTTCATAGGTGTAATCGTCCACATCAGCTCCCAGAAAGTGCCGCAGACAGAAGCGGATGCGCTCAGTCCCGTCCCATGCAAGGCTGTTCAGAAAATCCCGGATGGGGTGGTACTTATTCTCATTCGCCACAATCCCGATGGCGGTTTCAATCTTTTTCTCACTGGTAAGCCCGTAGGTTTCCTCCAGATAGAGAAGCAGATACTTCATGTCCGTATCGGTCAGGGCTGTGCTTTCTCTGTGAAAACCGATGGGCTTTATGATGTCCTTGCGGTCGGTCAGGATGTTGTAGGCGATTGCCCCGGCAAGCACAGGGTCACGCTGGAATACGGTCAGGCAGTTCCGTATGCTCTGGCGGACGCCGCCTTTCTCGGTGGTTTCCAGAGTTGCCTTTACTTCCTCAACGCTCTGGGGCGGCTGCATGGCGTTCATGGTGTTTTTTAGTTCTTGCTGCGTCTGCGGCTGCAAGCTCTGCCATTCGCTGTTCAAGCTGTATCACATCCTTTCCGTAGTCCATAATCAAAACCGCTTTTTCCTCTGTCTCCCCGAACAGCAGCACATCCAGCAGATATTCCACATGGGCTTGCTTCTGCAAGGCTTCCACGAACCGGGGATGAAACGCTTCCTCCGGGGAGTGCGGGGCATAGTCGGTTTTCCATACCCGTAAGAGGTGTAGATAATCGGCAAGGACACGGAAGCAATGTGCCTTTGCTTCCCGGAACTGTTCTTCCGGGGATTTCTGCCGGGGCTTGGGCTTCCTTGCCCTGCCCGGTGGCTTCCAGTCCTCATAGGCAAGCCCGAAGTCACTCGCCAACTGTGCGGCGGCTTCCTTTTTCCCCAGCCCGTACAGGGCAGCTACAAAATCAATCACATCCCCATCTGCACCACATCCGAAGCAGTGGAAACGCTTGTCCAGCTTCATGCTGGGGGTCTTATCGTTGTGGAACGGGCAGCAAGCCATCCCGTTTCTGTTTACCCGGATTCCGTAATGCTCCGCAGCCTGTCTTGTCGTAACGGACTGCTTCACAGCTTCAAATACATTCAAATCAATTCCTCCTTGTAAAAAAGAAAAGGCACTTATCATTCTCAATCTGAAAATGGCAAGTGCCTGTTAAAGTTCCATATCCTGTTGTTTGTGTTTCGTCTGCGCCGGGGCGTTTTTCTGTGCTTTCTTCTCGTCAGCCTTATCCTGCAAGACTTCTTTGAGGGGCTGCTTCTTGGGCGGCTCTTTGCTTTCCTCTGTGCCGGGTGTGGCTTTCCGTACCCAGTAGCGGATGTCCCGCAGCTTCTTCAAATCTTCCTGCACCTCGGTCAACGGTACTTTCAAGTCTGCGATTTCGCCCACAAGCTTCGCCTGTTCCTGCAAAAGCTCCTTTTTCGTGCTGTCCTTATCATCCGGGTGCTTGGCAAGGTAGACACTGGCTTTCTCAAACCGGGCAACCTCCGGGTGTTCCAGCTTGAATTTTTCCTTAGTTTTCTTGAAAAATATCTTCTGGTATTTCTCATAAACGGGCTTACATTCCTTACAGTCCGTCCGGGCGGCAAGGATAGCGTCAATCACGTTGCTGCGGGTTTCCTTTGGCTTCATCTGCTTTCGGTAGTCGGCGGCAGATTTCCCGGACGTTTCTATAAAGTTTTCCAAATCCTCCACGGTGGAAAGTCCCTTTCTCTGAAGATAGGACAGGGCTTCGCTGACTGCCTTTAAGTCTTTGGAAGTTCCACGGTTTTGTCCCGCCCGTGTCCAGTCGCTCCGTTCTGCCTTTCGTACCTCCATGTACTTCATCAACAGATTGGGAAGAAATACCGCTTCCTCCGCAGCTTTTTCCGCAAGCAGTTCTTTTCGTTTTTCACTAAGCTCGATAATCCAGCCTTTGAGATTTTTAATAAGCTGCCGGATAGACTTCATCAGGCTGTTGGCGGCTTTGATTTCCCGGTTCAGATTTCCGATGTTGGTCTGAATCCCTCGCTTTTCCATCTGCCGGACAGCAGCACCCTCATGGACGGTAGGGATAATATCAAGCCCCTGTCTTTCATAAGAACGGAGATCCACCCGCTCCGGGCGGTTGTTGGCTTCCAGATAGCGGTTCTGGATGATCTCCCATTCATGCCGCCAGATTTCACAATACTTGCGGTCGTTCCAGTCAACCGTATCTTCCTTGTGACTTTTCCATCTGCCGGACGGAAGTTTTATCCGTTCCCCGTTCTCGTCAAGGTCATAAACCTTGCGGCTCTTGGGAAGCCATTTCCCATGTTCATCCATTGCCCGCATAGTCAGCATGACATGAGCGTGAGGGTTTCCGTCCCCTTTGTCATGGATGGCAAAATCCACGCACATTCCTTTGGAAACAAACTGCTGATTGCAGAAATCCCGGACAAGGGCGGCGTACTGGTCGGGCGGTATCTCTCTGGGGATGGTAAGCACCCACCGCCTTGCAAGCTGGGAATTCCATTGCTTCTCCACCGCTTCGGCGGCGTTCCATAAAGTATTGCGGTCTGCATACGACCGTGGGGCATTTGCCGGAAGCAAGATTTCATTGTGGACGATACCACGCTTTTCCGGGTAGTGCTTCACTTCCTGATCGTATCCACAGAACAGCTTTTCGCCGCTCTGGTAGGCAGCGGCGGCAACCGCAGACTGCTGTTGGCTTCGCTGCACAATCGAGATTTCGTTGTGTGGACAGGGCATTTCGTGTCCCTCCTTTCGGTAATTGGTGGATGGGGTGGCGTTTTACCACCTCATTTGGGGCAGAAAAAAAGCAGGAGACCTTTTCAGATTTCCTGCTCGGTGGTGCCGCCGGTGGGCGGCTGGTATTCAGTTTTGAAAGTTCGGGTCAGGGTGGCCCGATGATGAAATAAAATATCTGCATGAAGATTATTCAACTTCTTTTAGTAATTCTTCAACAGAAATACCGTAAAGTTTTGCAAGTGCAAAAAGATTTGATGTGGAAGGGTCGGATGTTCCATTTTCCCATTTTGAAACAGCCTGCCTGCTAACACCAATCGTTTCAGCAACAAATTCCTGCGTCATTTTGCACTGTGTTCTGTGTACTTTGAGTGCTTCACCCAACGATTTCCTCACTACGGATTTTTCCTGCCGTACATCTTTTGAATGGATATATTTGAGTAATGCACGAACAATAAGGGTAAGCAAACCAACAAAGATACATAAGAAAATTATTCCAACGATTATCATAAATACGGTTACTTTCATTTGACCACCTCCTAATGTTGCTGTTAGCTTCATTTCTCTGTACGGATATATTTAAGCAATGCACGAATAACAAGGATAAGCAAGCCGACAAAGATACATGAGAAAACTATTCCGACTACAATCATAATGATGTTTACTAACATTTGGACGACCTCCTTTCTTTGTTGGCTTTATTCTATCTGAATTACCGTGTTGCTACCACCAACTATCAAGCAATTATCAGTTGCATATCGGTTGCACAATGATAGCGTTCTGTTTTTTGACCTTATTATACTAAATTACCGTAGATAAGGATAGCTCGACTGATAAAACTTGCTGGACGGGAACAGCTTGCAGCGCAAGGTGTTTCCGGGCGGCAAGTCCACAAAAGGGTAGCTGGCGACAGCCAGCGCAGGGGAAGCGTAGCGTCCCCTGTATGATTTGGAGCAGACCATGACTGCGGAAAATCACAGCCCTCCGGCGAGGAGCCTTCGGAGAACGCAATGCACCAACCTTTGGGTGGTGTATAATTGCGCCCTTAGTAAACTAAGGGGGTTCCGGCATCTCCCGTTCCAGCAGTTTTTTCAATAGTTCCTGCGTGTCCTGTCTGTGAAAAATGAGTTTCAACAACAGCATGACATCATCATCTGTCAGGCGTTCCGGCTCTTGCAGAAAACTTTCCAGCATACCGCCACGGGTACAGAGCCGGTGCGTCCGTTCCTTTCGGGTAAGCTGTTTCAACTGGTGCTGCAATGCCTTTTCATCATTGATGGCTTTCCGCAGTTTCTTTTCGCTTTTTTCCAACTCCCGATTGAGTTTTTCCAGCTTTGAGGTATCAGGCAAGGGCAGCGTCCTCCTTTCCCGGTATCAGCACATAAATCCGGTTTGGTTCTCCAATGCCCTGACGCACCCGCATGATAAGTCCGGCAGTTTCCAGTTCATTCAGAGAACGCTTGACCGTCATGGAGCTGCGGGACAGGACTGCGGCAATGGCTGTGACAGGGAAGCAGACAAAGAGGATTCCGTTCTCGTCCTCCTGCCCTTTGGAGAGCATAGCGTCCAGAATCCGGCAGTACATGACCTTTGCGGTGCTGCTGACTGGAAATCCTGTCAACGCTCTGGGAAAAGGCATACAGGGCGGCAATGGTGTGTCTATCGTCATAAATTCAAAATTCATTCTGTGTGTTCCTCCTTTTTCTTTGCTCGTTTGGATAAATAACAGGGGCAGTCAATCACAACCGCCCGGAAGCTCTGCTTGCACCCATGCTGGCATTTCCGGCATAATTCGTTGTAAGTGACACGCCCCCGGTCATTGAGGTAAAAGGAAAGCTCATACTTCCTCTTTTTGCTCATTCTCGGCATATTGCGCTTCCTCCCGTTTTAGTGTATGGTTTCGGGGCGATTTTCGGTAAAATTACAGCCATAGAGCCGCTTAAAATCTCCCGAAGTATCAGCGATAGGGTAGACTGTCCCCCTATCAGATTGTTGTGTTTCGGTATCATTTCGGTGTCAGTTCGCCAGTTCTCTCCGGTGTCGTTCCT
This sequence comes from uncultured Faecalibacterium sp., assembly GCF_900066275.1. Taxonomy (NCBI): domain Bacteria; kingdom Bacillati; phylum Bacillota; class Clostridia; order Eubacteriales; family Oscillospiraceae; genus Faecalibacterium; species uncultured Faecalibacterium sp. The sequence goes on from NZ_FMFG01000045.1 coordinate 11,233, forward strand.
CCCCTGAATCTCACAGCGGCGTATCGCTCCCTTTGGTACGCTCGTTTTGGTCAGGGTTCCTCCATATCCCTGCCAAAATTCATGGCGCTACATCGCCGGGGAAGCATATCCCACACAGGCTGGTCATTCGATTGGAATAATCCATCGATGAACTACCTGTATCATAGAACATTTTTGTGCCCTGTGCCGTATGTCCACAAAGTAGGAATTAAGGGTAAAAATCAGAAATTTCCACGATTACGGAAAGTGTGATATAATCCAGATAAGCGGCAGCAATGAAACCGTTGGAAAGGAGCGTGTGCCCATGAAAGGAGCAACAAGCATACAGGAACGCCTTTGGGAACTCCGCAAGGACAAAGGCTTAAATCTGGAAGAACTATCAAAACTAACGGGTATTTCTAAATCAGCCCTTGGCAGTTATGAAAAAGAAGATTTTAAGGAAATCAATCATGGCAACCTTATCACGCTGGCAGACTTCTATGGGGTTTCCGTCGATTATCTGCTGTGCCGGACAGAGAACAGGGAGCAGATCAACACGCCACTGACGGAGCTGCATTTGAACGATGAAATGGTTGCACTTCTGAAAAGCGGTCGGATCAACAACCGTCTGCTCTGCGAACTTGCCACCCATAAGGACTTTATCAAGTTTCTTGCGGACATTGAGATTTATGTGGATGGGATTGCCACCATGCAGATTCAAAACCTCAACACCCTTGTCGATACTGTCCGACATGAAATCATAGAACGGTATCGCCCTGGCGAAGATGACCCACATTTGAAAGTGCTGCAAGCCGCCCATATCAGTGATGATGAATATTTCAGCCACATGGTTCTGGATGACCTAAACCTGATTATCCGGGATATTCGGGAAACCCATAAAAAGGATAGTGAGAGTGCGCCCCAGACCACTGTTGCCAATGAACTGAAAGAAAATCTGGAAGCGGTCGAAAATTTCAAGGGCAGCCGTTTGGAAAAACTGGCAGTGCTTTACTGCAAGCAGCTCGGTATCAACTATAAAAATCTGTCAGATGAAGAATTTCGCTGGCTTATTCGGATTCTCCAAAAATCAAAGAAAACGGGAACGCCTATCAACCAGAGGAAAAAACGGTAAAGGAAAACCGCTGTTGCATGGTTTGTTGGATTCCATGTAGCAGCGGTTTGTGCTGTGGTTATTACTTCATTCGTTTTCTTAATATTCGGCGATAATTTGTTTCTCCCTTTGGTGCGTCCTGTATAATTTCCAACACACCATCTTCAAGCATTTTATCAATGCGATTGGAAATCCATACATCACTAATTCCAAGTTGATATTTTCCTAAAACATTACCTATGACAATAGCCATTTTGAATTGCTCTGGCTGTTCCGCAATTTCACGAAGAATGAAACTATCATATATATCTTCTGAAACGCTTTGCAATTTACCATTTAACATTGCACGCAAAGGTGCATTTTCATTTTGAAGTTGATTCCATTTCATAGCACAAGCTGAAAGAAATACAGGATTAGCTTTCTCTTGTAGAGTTATATAGTTTCCCCATTCGCCAGGAGAGACCTCGCCCCATGCTATTTTGGATGTCATAGTATTTTCTTTTCCATATTCCCATGTAGGTAACTTAACCAAATAAATTGTTGTCTGGCAGTTTAAGGGTTGAAGTTGTTTCATAAGCCAATACATACCACAAAGCTCATCTGGATTATAGCTATACCAAATGCGAATTTCTTCCCCAGCTACATATCGTTCAATCACTGAGGTCAATGTAGTTTTAATTTTCTGTATTTTTTCTTCAACCTGATAATCTAAATCCTCTACAAAGCAGACAGACAGCATTTTCTTGAAAACATTTTTCCGCTGTTCGCCAATTCCATTATCAGAAATATCTCCCACACTAAGAGCCATATCAAAACAATAAACATCACAGCTCTTGCCTCCCAATGGAATAGCATTCTCCCAAGCAATGCGTTCTTGTTCCTGTGCTTGAAGCTGTGCTTTTTTCATTTCATCTGAAGATGGAACACTCCCGTCTTCATGCCTCATAAATATTGAAACAGCACTTCCTCTATACTTTCCCTTGCCGTAAGTTTGGGCAATTTTCAAACTTCCACAGGCACTTTCACCAAATACAATTTCAATCATCTTATATACCTCCGATTTAATTGCTCCCGTTATGAATAAATCATCTCATGCAAAACAATTTCTTCTGCCCGGTTATGAATGTTATTGCAACGCTGCACCCATTCCATTTGGTGGGTACGCTTCAATTCCTCGGTTACGCCCTCGGCAGTTTTCATCTGCTCCATGATGGTGTCTAACCGTTCCTGTGCCTGTTCGTTCAGGTCTGCAAGATATGTCCACAATTCCCCGGTCAGTATCAATGTATTCAATCTGGCTGGGTGGACTTCCCTTAAATATTCCCGGTGCATCCGTCCGTACTTTCCGATAGGGCGGTGTTCCTCCGGCAGTTTCAAGTCCGGGATGTAATAATCTCCGACAAGGATATAATCAATTCCGTTTTCCGTTATTCTTGGTTTCAATTCGCTCATGTTCCTTACCTCCTGTGGAAGCAGGCTCGTCTGGTACTAACTCAATCACATCGGTAATCTCACAATTCAGCGTTTCGCAGATACGGGCTAATGTATCCATGCTGATGTGCTTTCCCTCTTTGCTCATGTTGGCAATCATATTTGTTGTCATACCAGCGGCAAGCCTTAAATCCTCTTTTCTCATATCACGCTCTAACAGTGTGTGCCAGAGTGGCTTATAGCTGATGTGCATATTGTTTTCCTGCCTTTCTATCTATACCACCGGGGCGGCTGCCCCGGCAGGAACTTTTCTCTTATTATAGCACCAATCTTGTGAAATCACAATTTATTCTTGTAGCCTGCCGCTGATACCGTCTGGATTGTGCTTTTCCTTTCGTTTTTTGTTCCAACTAATTAGCCATGAACTGCTTCATACCCTGACTTTTTGCGGAGGGGTTATCGCCGCCGTAACCCTCCATCAGGTTGACGGCACCCCACACGCCCAGACCGGCACCCAATGCCACGACCAGAGTCTTCAGAACGTCCACTGCGCTGTTAAAGAATTCCATAGAAAAATCTCCTTTGTTTTGAAAAAGTGACCCTGCACACACCTGAAATCCGTTTGCAAAAAGCCGAAAACCACGGCGAAGGCTGATTTTCCGGTGTACCTGTTGGGTCAATGGATAAAAAATAACCGCTCGTCTTATCAGGCGGGCGGGAGTGAATCAGCATCCACCATGACAAAGGTATCGTCTGGGTGGATTTTTTCTTTTCGGTTCAAGAACTTCTCGATATCGAGGGCGTTCTTGGGGTCATAATCGGAGGTGTACTTATAGTTCGGGTGCTGGATCAGGTCGTACTTGTCGCTCAAAAACGGGCGCACACCCCGCAGTTGCAGGATGCACTTGCCGCCATCCAGCACCGCCAGTTCATCCCGGCTCATAAGTTCGTGGCCGAGTTTTTGATAGTTGGTTCCATAGCTTGGGCTATTGCCACGGGTATCAGAATTGTTGTAGCTGTCGATGGTTTCCTTGCCGAGTGCTTCGGCAAGATCTTTCAGGGTGGTAGGCTCACTGCCGCCGAGGAAAATCTGGCTGTCCATATTGCCCACGATGGTATCCGCATTATCTTTGTAGATGGCTTTCAATTGGCTGCGGGTCTGCAAGACCAGACACGCCGAGATCTCACGGCTGCGGATGGTAGCCACCAGCTTTTCCAGCTGCGGGATTTGACCAATGTTGGCACACTCGTCGATCAGGCAGCGGACATGGACTGGCAGCTTACCGCCGTACACATCATCTGCCTTATCGCAGAGCAGGTTAAAAAGCTGGGTGTAGATCATGGAGATCAGGAAGTTAAATGTACTGTCCGTATCGCTCATGATAAGGAACAGCGCCGTTTTCCGGTCACCCAGCTTGTCCAGTTCCAGCTCATCGTACATGGTGGCATCCCGGACTTCCTGAATATCAAAGGGTGCGAGCCGGGCACCGCAGGAAATAAGGATGGACTTAGCCGTTTTGCCGGCAGCTAGCTTATAAAGTTTGTACTGCCGCACTGCAAAGGATTTTGGTTTTTTCTTACCCAGATCCTCAAACAACAGGTCTACCGGATTCTGATAAGTTTCATCATCTTCCGAAACCTGCATGGTATTCAACATTTCCAACAGTGTTGCGAAGTTTTGTTCCTCAACCGGGGCTTCATAGTGAAGGTACGCGATCAGCGAAACGAGCAAAAGCCGTTCAGCCTTGTCCCAGAATGGGTCGCCGCCCTGACCCTCACCCTTGGTGTTGGTCATCAGTGCGGTGACGAGCTTCAGAATGTCCTTTTCACTGTGGATGTACGCCATGGGGTTATAGCGCATACTCTTGGAAAAGTTGATGGTGTTGAAAATCTTTAGCTTATAGCTCTTTTGTAACAGGGCATTGCCGCACTCAATCACGATACTACCTTTCGGGTCAGTAACCACATAGGAACCGTGACATTGTAAAAGGTTGGGCTTGAGCCAAAACCGGGTCTTTCCGCTGCCGGAGCCGCCCACCACCAACACGTTTTTGTTCCGGGCATTCTTGGGGTCCGGTGGGCGGTTGCTCATCATCAGGCGTTCCGTTTTTGTCAGGATGATATTGTCCTCAAACTTCGGAGCCATAAAAGGCTCGATATCTTTAGGCCCGCCCCACCGGGCAGAGCCGTACTCCATGCCGTGACGGTACTTCTTGGCGTTTTTGCCTTTCAGGTACACCGCCAGCCGCATCCCGGCACCGCAGCACAGACCAATGAGCAAGTCAAATGGGTGCAGGCTGGGCAGCGGATTTGAAAATGCAACCGGGAGCGTATCCATCAGCGATACGATTTTATCGCCCAGTTCCTTGCCCACGGCCAGCCGCCACGCCTCGCCCAGATTGGTTGCCAGCAAGCCAATTACCACATAGGGCAGATAGAGCGCCAGCAGCTTGGAAAGGTTCTTTTTGCTCATAGGCCGCGCTCCTCCTGCTTGTGCCGCACTTTGTCCGGCAGATTTGCAACGGACTGCGCCAGATCATGCAGCTTTGCCAGCACGGAAGGACGCTTGGTTTTATCCAGCACTGATGCCGAATATTCCTTGAATGCTGCGCTCAAAGCGTCCGTGTCCTGTGCCTTGAAGTAGACCATATATCGAGGCGGAGTGCAGGACAGGTCTTTCTGGATGGCATAGTCGATATGATACCGCTTGGCATAGCGGTCAAAATCCTTGATACCGGTTTTCTGAATTTCCACATTGGTCACGCCACGGTTCTGCCGCACCAGCCGCTTCATGGACTGCTTGCCCTGCGAAGCGTGCTTGTCGTACTGCCGCAGCAGAAACTGCATTCCGCGCAACAGGGTGCGGGCAGACAGTTTTGTGGTCGAGATGGCAAGGTTGGCCGTCTTATGCTCGATTTCTTCCTGCATCGTTACCACCTCCCTGAAAGAAACTCAGCTTAACGGTCATGTTCCACCGGGGGCTTGCTCACAGCCTTTTCTGCATCACTCCGAATCGATTCATCCGGCACCGGAATGACCATCAGGCGACGCCCCAGAGGAAGAAAGGCTTCGGGTTGATGGAATTCTTCTTCATACTTCTGCGCCAACTCCGGGGAGAGCGATACAAAGTCCTCCTCTCCCAGCCCCACCACCAGAAAGGTTCCGGCAATGACATCGTACATCAGCCCGTCCTCGTCCCACAGGGCACGGTTCAGCGGCAGACCCATGAGCTTGCCATCATCGTTGTAGACGATGGCAACCGGATCTTCAAAAGGATAGCTTGCGCCGATGGAGCCGCCCACTGCCTGCTGCAAGGCTTTCAGGTCGTTATCGATCTCGACCTGCTGCGGATACTGTCCCGGCGCAATTTTCAGCACCGACAAGGTGTTCTCTTCCATGCGAATCCTCCTTTCCGTTCAGCCCGATTTCGCCGCTTCGTGCCGCCTGCATCAGAGCTGCCACAAAGAAGCCGAAAAAGGCACCAGTTTCAAAAAATGCGATACCGATAAAAAAGTTCAGCATAAGCACACCTCACTCCATGCAGATGCAGGGCAGCTTCTGGTCGTCTGCCATCAGGGTGATGCTGTGGCTTTCCAGATACTTCTGGAACAGGTAGACCTCATCAATAGTCAGCGAGATGACCTCGCCGTCCATGTTGGTGCGAGCCAGAATCACCGGGCCGGTCAGGTAGTGCTTGCCGCCCATCTTCAGCACCTGCGCCGGGTTGTAGCAGAGCAGCAGCGAGGTGTTGGGGATGTTCAGGCAGGCATCGTCCTCCTCAAAGCAGGGCAGAATGCCGGGAGTCTCATCCAGCGTGATGACGGTCAGCTCCATATCCGGGGCAATGGCTGCGAGGTAGACCTCACCGCTGCCCCGGTTTGCCGCCAGTGCAGCGCAGATACGCACATCAATGGTGATTTCTTCGGAGCGGATGGTACGGGTAGCGTTGTTTTTCATAGGCATTTTCTCCTTTTGATTGCAAAAGAAAAAGACCCCATCGGGTCCTTCGTTACGGTATAAGTTAGCGTTCATTCTGCCGCTGCTGTTTGCGTTGCCACTGATCCAGCAGCTTGATGATAGTGTCCTCCATCTGTTTCGGGGTGAAGCTGCGCGGGAAATACTTCCGCAGGGTGTCGTTTTTGATGACCACCTTGTCCAGCTCGTCCTTTTTCTCTTCTCCCATGACC
>NZ_FMFG01000020.1:0-45308 GCF_900066275.1 uncultured Faecalibacterium sp.
CCCTCAAGAAAAGCTCCTAGACCTGCCGATACTGGCAACTCTGATACAGGCATCATTATGTAGTCGATTTCCGCGGGTTCTTCTGCGTCTGGCTGGTAGCGCCGAGATGCAATCAAGTCCATTTCGTACTCAGCGACTTTTTTTTGCCCGATGGCATTTAGAAGGGCGGGTTTCTGAAAGGTCTTTGTAAAGTAGGAAGGTCCTTCCTTGATGTTCAATGCGTGGCAGATCGCAACCAGTTGGTAGATGCCGGGAGTGGTGTATCCTTTTTCCCATTTACTGATTCCCTTGTCACTGACATCGACGCCATAGTGGCGGAGAAGTTCGGAGAAAGTTACAAGTGAATAGCCATTCCTTTTTCGTACAGCTGCGAGAATCAGACCAACCTCATTACTATCCCTTGCGGCGACTGCATCATAGCACACCGTAGATGGGGCTATGTGCATTTTGGTGAGCGCAGTTTTCTTTTTCATAGCAAGAACACTCCTTTGTGATCCGGTAGCTCTATTATAGTATAGAAAAGATAATAAATCAACAAGAAATCTCCAAAATGGCGACAAATGCGTAATTGACATCTCCATAAAGTGGGTGTATAATCGAATCAAATCCGCAAATAACAGCTTTTTGGTGTTGATTCTGGACCGAAATCGTGTATATTTGGCGTTTTTGAGAGGTGATAATATGAGAAAAGAAAATTTAAGATGCCCGATGTGCGGAACCATGAACTATGATGTAGATCTTGATGCAACCGACGGCTGGACAAAATGCCGTCTGTGCAAAGCAGTAACCTGCTCTATGGATGAGTGGAAAAAGCATACAGTGTCCGTTCCTCTGTTAAACGAAAAGCAGCTCGTGGCACGCAGTATGATTCGCAAGTAATACACGCTGCATTCTGATAAATCTGCAAAAAGGAGGAATTCTGATGTGTGGTGATTACAACCTTCGCCGTGAGAAAAGATACGTCGAAGTGGATGTTCGTTTTACTCCTGACGGCAAGATCCGTCCTCTTGCCATAAACTATGACAAGACTCGTACTTATGGAATTGATCGTGTCTTGGCAGTCAAGCACGGTACATCACGTTTTGGCGTGAAAGGGCATTGCTTCACCTGCCTGATTTGCGGGCAGAAGCGGAATCTTTGGCTTGAAAAGGGCAAGTGGTTTGTGGAAGCCTACTGTGCCACATCAGAAGGTAGGGCTTCATAATGGCAAGATACTTATCGCGTGCAGAACTTTCGTGCATAGCAGGCAAATATATTGAAATGTATTATGCACTCTTCGGAATAAGCAAAAATGACCCCGCTCCTATTAACCCAGAGCAGTTTGCAAATTCTGTTCTTGGACTGAACCTGAAGATGTTGCCGCTGTGTAGCGATGGTCACATCCTTGGATTAACGGTTTTCCAGAGATGTAGCTTCACAGCAACCCTTGAGGATGGAACAAAGCTTGTTGAAGTATTTATGCCGAGGGATATCGTAATCGATTCTGCTCTTGCGGCAGACAGATGCACTGGATGCCGGAATTTCACAATAGCGCATGAAGCAGCACATCAGATTTTGGCTGATCTGTTTCCGAACGACTACGGAAAAGCAGTCAAGTGCCGTGGGCACATTGCCTATCGGGAGAGAAACGGAAAGCCCTCGTGGGAAGAATGGCAGGCGGATACCCTTGCAGCAGAGCTGCTGATGCCAACATTTCTGATCAATGCCGAAATAGAACGTGTAGCGTTGACTCTGCCAAATGGGATTCTGTACAAATCAGTGTCTGACCCTAACTATGAAAAAATTCTGGAGATGGCTCGACGGATTGGGGTTTCTTGGTCTGCAATCAGGATCAGACTGCAGCAGATGCAGGTTATAAAAGGCAAACCCATCCACTGCCATCCATTGGACATCATGCGATTTGGAGAATGAATATGATTCAGTTAAAGAACCGTCCCTTTGCCGGTAAAGCACCGACTACTACACAGCAGGCAGAATTTAGCATAGGCTGGAGATTTTGCCCTGTTTGTGGAAATAAGTTATACCAAAAAATCGAGGGGTGTTCAGGTATACTACAAGTGAAGTGCAATAGATGCAAAGAAACCCTGAAACTTGATCTGGCATTTAGATGCCGGTGATTTTCCAGTCATTTTAACAAATACGGGTGCATTGCACCCTGAATATGGACTGTTCGCTCCGAGCAACGGGCCATTGCCGCAAGGCAATGTATGAAACGTGCTCCAAATAGCCGGGCAACAGCTGATTGAGAGATTTTCTTCGAAGATTCCTCAGTTGGTTGTTGTCCGGCTATTTTTTTAGCCTTCAGGAAGCCTGCTCCCGTAAAAAGGAGCAGGCTTTATGTTTGTCCGTTTTTCGTGGATGCCCCAAGCGGCTAGATATCCGTAGCAACTCCGAGTTTTCGACTTCTCACGCTTTATCGAAAATTTGGAGGTCACACATGAGCTTTGATCCGAATGCTATTGGTAACCGTATTTTTACTTTGCGTACAAATGCGAAGTTATCGCAGGAAAAACTTGCTGAAAAACTTGGTGTTTCCCATCGACACCTCGGCGATCTTGAAAGGGGAAGCTCCAATGGCTCTGTAAAAATCCTGATCGATATTGCAGAATACTTCCATGTCAGTATGGATTATCTTCTTTTGGGTCGAGATCCTTCTAGGAATCAGTTTCAAAATGAACTGCAAGCCGCTATTGAAAACATTTGTCCATCACACCAGCTACGGCTGTATGGTCTGGTTCACGAATGCTAAACAAGCAAATATCCGTAGGGAAACGTACACTTCCCAGCTAATGAAAGGTGGGCATTTTACAATGAACCTTCCACTTTTCATTAGCTCTGCTAATTTTCTGCTAATGAAAAGCCTTTTACTCGTTTTATTTCGGGGTTTGTGTTCTTTACTCAGATTGACAGCGCAACAAAAAATCAATTGATAAAACGTTACTTGTTTTACCTACTTTTGCCTAGGATTTATGGCTTCAGCCCCTACTCCTAAGCCTGAGGCCCCCGGTTCGAATCCGGGCGGGGACGCCATTTTAAGAAAATGCGAAGGTCATTTTTCCATGTGAAAAACGATCTTCGCATTTTTCATTTTGAACCGATCGCCAAAATTAGCCAGCGAATGCCATTAGCAGAATTTTCGGTTTCAGCTAATAAAATCAGGCTTCCAGCTAATTGAGGCCAAAATCGCCGTTTTCTATGCTTTATGCAACTTCACAGCATAAGAAAACCTTTTGGACATACAAAAAAGCGCAGAAGGCTTCCTTTGAGAAACACCTTCTGCGCTTTTTTGTTTTTACATTGCGATCCAGCCCAGAGCATTTGCCACAGAGCTGATCAGGATAATGGCCGCAAAGATGGGGCACAGATACTGGATCATGAAGTTGAAGATCTTTTTACGGCGGAAGGGCTTGCCGCCCAGCGTCACCTCTTCTTCGATCTTCTGCACGCCGATCACGCGGGACACCAGCAGGCAGATAGCAATGGCTGCAATGGGCATCATGACAGAGTTGGTGAGGAAATCGAAGAAATCCAGAAACTGCATTCCGAACACCGTCACGCCCGCCAGCGGGCCATAGCCCAGTGCCGAAAGGCTGCCCAGCGCCACCATGATCAGGCCGATCAGTGCCGTTGCGCGCTCGCGGCTCCAGCCCAGCTCGTCCTCAAAGGTGGAGACAGCGCTCTCGGTCAGGGCAATGGAGCTGGTCACGGCTGCAAACAGCACCAGCAAAAAGAACAGGATGCCCACCACATGGCCAAAGCCCATGCTCTCGAACACCTTGGGGATGGTAATGAACATCAGCGCCGGGCCGGCCTGCAGGGTGTCCGGGTCGCCGCCGGAGAAAGAAAACACCGCCGGAATGATCATCAGGCCCGCCATGATGGCAATGGCCGTGTCAAACACCTCCACGTTCTCGGTGGATTCCTCAATGGAGACCTCCTTCTTCATATAGGAGCCAAAGGTGACCAGAATGCCCATAGCGATGGACAGCGAATAGAACATCTGGCCCATGGCCGTGACCACCGTCATCCAGGAAAAGTTTGCCACGTTCGGCACCAGAAAATATCTGACGCCGGCCAGTGCACCCGGGCGCGTGACCGAGTAGCCCGCAATGACCACCGAAAGCACCACCAGCACCGGCATCATCACCTTGGAAACACGCTCCACGCCGTTGCGCACACCTGCAAAGATGATGGCCAGCGTAAAGGCCGTGAAGATCAGAAAGCACACCTCTGCCGACAGTCCGCTGGAAATGAAATTGGAAAAATAACCGTCCTGCGAAAGCTCACTGCCATGGCCGCTGATATATTCCGACAGATAGCGGATGACCCAGCCGCCGATGACCGAATAGTACGGCACGATCAGAATGGGAATGACCGCATTGATCCAGCCGCCGAACCGCAGGCCGCCTTTTTTGCCAAAAGCTCCAAAGGCACCCACCGGGCTTTTGTGGGTCATGCGGCCCAGTGCCGTTTCGGCCACGATCATCGTGTAGCCAAAGGTGACGGCCAGCACGATGTACACCAGCAGAAAAATGCCGCCGCCGTATTTCGCGGCGAGGTACGGAAACCGCCAGATGTTGCCCAGACCCACCGAAGCGCCTGCGGCCGACAGCACAAAGCCGATCTTGCCGGAAAAGGCGCTGCGCTTTTGTTTTTGCGTATCCATGATTTAATTCCTCTTTTCCTATATTCCTATACACAAGTGGCCTTAGTGTACCATATCTGTCCGTCAAATACAATGGTCCCGCCTGTTTGCGTGCAAAAAACAAACAGCGCCCCGCAAGGGAGCGCTGCCTGTCTTTATAAGAGGTATACGCGTTGAGCTCAGAAGATGCTGTAGCCCAGCAGCTGCGGCAGGGCGGTGGTAAGCGGGCCCCACAGGCTGATGGAGATCAGAACGATCACGTTGCAGATCACGTAGGGCGCTGCGCCCTTGAAGATCTCGATGATGGGCATACGGTTGATCTTGTTGCAGGCGTTCAGGCACATGCCGACCGGCGGGGTGACCAGACCAATGGCCAGACCGGTGATCATCATGGCACCGAACTGCAGCGGCGAGAAGCCGTACTGCACCATGACCGGCAGCAGGATGGGGGTGAGCAGCAGGATGGCCGGGCTGACGTCGATGAAGGTGCCGATCATCAGGATCAGCACATCAAAGATCAGTGCAATGGCCCATGCGGGCATGTTCAGGGACATGAAGAAGGCACCCACCGTCTGCGGCACCTTCTGCATGGTCAGCACCCATGTAAAGATGGTGGTAAAGCCGATGATGAGCATGATGGAGGAAGAAGAGATCAGGGTCTTTTTCAAAGCCTCCCAGACACCCTTCCATGTCAGCTCCTTGTAGACGAAGAAGCCCACCAGCATGGAATACAGCACGGCCACACCGGCACTTTCGGATGCAGTGCACACGCCGAAGGAAACGCAGATGATGATGAACAGCGGCATGATGAGGGCAGGAATGCCGGAAAGCAGGCTCTTGGCGGCGCGCTTGCCGTCAAACTTGACCTTTTCCGGATGCCAGCCCTTCTTGGCGCTGATGATGTACACCAGCACCAGCTGGGTCAGACCAATCAGGATGCCGGGCACGGCACCTGCCACGAACAGCGCACCCACCGATGCACCGGAGATCATGGAGTAAACGATCATGGGGGTGGAGGGCGGGATGATCATGCCCATGGTGGAGGATGCCACCGTGATACCGGCAGAAGCTTCCGGCGGGTAGCCTTCCTTCTCCATGGCGGGGATCAGGATGGAACCCAGAGCCGAGGTATCGGCCACAGAGGAGCCGGAAATACCGCCAAAGATCATGGAAGCCACAATGTTCACTTCGCCCAGACCGCCGCGGATGGGCCGCAGCAGCTCCATGCAGAAGTTGATGATGCGCTGGGTGATGCCGCCGGTGTTCATCAGTTCGCCAGCCAGCATGAACAGCGGCATGGCGATCATCAGCTCACTGTAGGCACCGTTCCACACGCGCTGCGGCAGCATGGTAATAAAGGTAGGTGCATAGATCAGGATGTAGGTCACACAGGAAGCGCCGATGGCGAAGGCCAGCGGGATGCCCAGCGCGGCAAAGAAGATCAGCAGCACCAGAAGGATGAGCATTGCCATAGTTGTGTATTCTCCCCTTTCCGCTTATGCGTCGTCACGGCTCAGCGCCTGATTCTTGGGCGCAAAGTAGGAAATATCGGCCTTGTACAGGGTGATGATCTTGATCACGACGCAGATGGCACAGATGATGCCGCACACCGGCATGATGCCGTACATATACATCATGGGGATCTCCATGCCCTGACTGATCTGCTTACCGGCAACGCCCACATACTTGAAGCCCTGATAGGTGAACACCAGCACCACGGCCAGCACGATGAGGTAATTGACGATAGCCAGCCAGCGCTTGCGGGCAGGCTTGACACCGTCGTAAAGGATGTCGATCATGACGTGCTCGTCCTTGATCACGTTGATGCCCATGCCCCAGAAGGTGGTAAAGGCAAACAGGGTGGTGTTGAACTCTGCCAGCTGCTTCCAGCTCAGGGAGAAGCAGTAGCGCGCAATAACGGTAAAGATCACAAGAGCCGCCAGCAGTGCCATGGCGATCACGCCGATGGTAAAGTATATGTCAAACAGCTTCTTGCCGATTTTTTTCAGCTTTTCGATGGTGCTCAGCCCCTTTCGGTTATTTTACAACTTTTTCCATTGGCCTGTTACAGCAGAGGGCAGCCCGCAGGCTGCCCTCTCGCCTTTACCGTAACATGGCCGTTTTTTGCCTTTGGTCGTTTCTGCTTATGCCTTTGCGACGATATCCTGCATCTCCTTGATCTCGTCGGCAGTGCAGATGCCCTCGGTGACACACTGGTCGTACACGGACTGCACAGCGGTCTGGAAGGCCTTCAGCTCATCGGCAGAGGGCTCGTAGACTTCGCAGCCGGAATCCACGATGGTCTGCTTTGCGGCGCTGGAGTTCTTGTCGATCAGCTCGTCGTTGTACTCGCCCATCTTGGTGGCGCACTCGGTAATGATATCACGGTACTCCTCGGGCAGGCCGTTCCACCATGCTGCGTTCACATAGAAGGGGTCCGGATGGAACTGGTAGTTGACCTCGGTGAAGTACTTCTGCACTTCATAGAACTTCATGCCCTCCACATTGACCCAGGGGTTCTCCTGACCGTCTGCCACGCCGGTCTTCAGGCCCATGTACAGGTCGGAGTACGGGATGGTGGTGGTGGTAGCACCCATTGCCTGGAAGGTCATGTCAATGGTCTTCATGCCGTTGGTGCGCATCTTCAGGCCCTTCAGGTCTGCGGGAGCCTTGATGGGGTGCTTGGAGTTGGAGAACTGGCGGTAGCCGCCTGCATCGCACAGGTTAATGATGACAGTGCCCGTCTCGCCTTCGGCCTCAGCGCACACCTTCTGTGCCAGATCGCTCTGCAGCAGAGCCGTGACCTGCGCACGGGTGTTGGTCAGGAAAGGCAGGGTGAACATCAGCAGACGGGGGCTGAAGTCGAACTGACCGCCGCGCATGCCCTGCACGGTGCCGGCCACGACCTGCTCCAGCATCTCCTTCTCGGTGCCCAGCTGGCCGTTGCCGTAAACTTCGATCTTCACATGGCCGTTGGTGGCCTCTGCCACATCGGCGGCAAACTGCTCCATGGAAACAAAGCGGGGGTTGCCTTCGGGCTGTGCATGACCAACGGTCATGGTGAAGTCGCCCAGAGATGCAAACTTGTCCTCACCGGCTGCTGCGGCACTTGCTGCAGTGCTGGTGGATGCTGCGCCGGAAGCAGCCGGAGTGGATGCACCGGAACCGCCGCAGGCTGCCAGAGCACCTGCAGCTGCCATTGCACCAGACACCTTCAGGAAATTGCGACGAGAGATCTTTTTCATAATCTTCTTCCTCCTTGTTTCAGGGGTGCCTTTTTACCTTATACGCTAGCAAAGTTTTTGGCGACCCCTGTATACAGCATTTTCATTGCACGCTAATCGTAACAGAAAATTCACATCCGCACAAAAGCCAAACTTCACCAACTTCGTAAAGTTTCTTTGTGCATAACTAACAATCTTATCCGTTTCTCGTGAAAGATGTTACAATCTGATGACACAATCCCGTTCATTTTCATCTGATATATCAATTTTTGTCAGATATGATAAATTTTGGAGCTTTTCCTATACTTGTATACAGGCTATTGTATACTTCATTCTCATGCGTTGACAATCTCTTTTTGGCAGGCTAAAATAGAAATGTCTTATCATCAACTATGTAAATGGAGTGTGAGCACATGGCTGAACAGCTGCATCCGGAGGACATCTACCAGACGCTGGAATATGAGATCGTTACGCTGAAGATCAAGCCCGGAGAGACCATCAGCGAAAATCAGCTGTGCAAACGGTTCGGCATTTCGCGCACACCGGTGCGCGCTGCCCTGCAGCGGCTGGAACAGAACGGCTTTGTGCAGATCATTCCCTGCAAGGGCACCATCGTCACCCCCATCAATCTGGATATCGTGGATCAGATCGTATACCAGCGCACAGCCGTTGAAAGCACGGTGCTGCGCGATTTCATTCAGGTCTGTTCGCCCAAAGAGTACATCGAAATCAAGCACAAATATGACCTACTGGAAGAGATGGCCCAGACCATGACCGACCCAGACAATGTGGATATCAATGCCTTCCTGACGCTGGATCTGGAAATGCACGCCATCTGGTTTTGCAGCATGAACAAGTGGTACATCTGGCAGAACCTGACAAAGCCGCAGCCGGATTATTCCCGCTTTACCCGTCTGGATGTGGTGCGGGCCAACAATGTGCCGGATGTGCTGAGCGAGCACCGGGAAATTTTGCGGGTGATCCGGGAAAAAGACCTGGATGCCATTGAACCGCTGATCCGGCGGCACCTGTACGGCGGCCTGCGCCGCATGGGCACACAGCTGTATGCAGAAAAGTACAGATCCTATTTTACCGGCATCTGAACCAATGAAAAACAGGCGCATCCGCCAGCCTTTCGGCCTTTGGATGCGCCTGTTTCGTTTTTTGTATAATTTACTGCTTGTGGTACTTGCGGTCTTCTTCCTCGTAAACAGGGTCACAGGTCAGGTACATTCCCAGCCGGTTCAGGGTGCTGGTATCCACACCCGAAAGCAGCACGGTGGAGTGCACATCGCAGCCCTTGAGGTTGGGCAGCTGATGCATGGCCGCTGCAGCCTGCTCGTTGGAAGCAGCCGAGCTGGAAAGCGCGATCAGAATCTCGTCGGTGTGCAGGCGGGGATTCTTGCCGCCCAGATAGTTGGTCTTGAGGGTCTGGATGGGCTCAATGGAAGCCGCACTCACAAGGTCGGTCTCCTGCGGGATACCGGCCAGCACCTTGAGAGCATTCATCAGAGCAGATGCTGCTGCACCCAGCAGCGGACCGGTCTTGCCGGTAACAACGGTGCCGTCCGGCAGCTCAATGGCGGCAGCAGGGGCCCCGCCGGTGCTCTCGCTGCGGGCATGAGCCTGCTTTTCCACTTCGCGCTGGCCCACGGTCAGGTCGGCCTGATTCATCAGCAGTTCCAGCTTGTAGCGCTCGGTCTCCTTGACCGTGCCGGTGATCTTCTGCTCACACAGGCACTTGAAGTAGCGGCGCAGGATCTCCTTGCGGGAGGCTTCGCGGCAGACCGCATCGTCCACGATGCAGTTGCCTGCCATGTTCACGCCCATGTCCGTGGGGGACTTATACGGGCTTTTGCCGGCGATCAGCTCAAACATGGCGTTCACCACCGGGAAGATCTCAATATCGCGGTTGTAGTTGACGGTGGTCACGCCGTAGGCTTCCAGATGGAACGGGTCGATCATGTTCACATCGTTCAGGTCGGCTGTAGCGGCCTCGTAGGCCAGATTCACCGGGTGCTTGAGGGGAATGTTCCAGATGGGGAAAGTCTCGAACTTGGCGTAACCGGCCTTCACGCCGCGCTTGTACTCATGGTACAGCTGGGAAAGGCAGGTGGCCATTTTGCCGCTGCCGGGGCCGGGGGCCGTGATGACCACCAGCGGGCGCTGGGTCTCGATGTAATCGTTCTTGCCGTAGCCCTCGTCGCTGACGATGTGGGCCACATCGTTGGGATAGCCGGGAATTTTGTAGTGGCGGAAGGTGCGGATGCCCAGACTGTTCAGCCGCTTTTCAAAGGCCTCCACCTCCGGTGCAGCGGCGTACTTGGTCACGCACACGCTGCCCACATACAGGCCTACTTCCTGGAAGGCATCGATCAGGCGCAGCACATCCAGATC
The DNA here is from genome assembly GCF_900066275.1 of uncultured Faecalibacterium sp. Taxonomy (NCBI): domain Bacteria; kingdom Bacillati; phylum Bacillota; class Clostridia; order Eubacteriales; family Oscillospiraceae; genus Faecalibacterium; species uncultured Faecalibacterium sp. Next base: position 10,267 of record NZ_FMFG01000020.1, read on the forward strand.
GTAGGTGATGCCGTAGTCGCCGCGAATCTTGTTGCTGATGATGTCCTCGGCGCTGATAACGATGACCACCTCGGCCTGATCCTTCAGCTGCAGCAGCATCTGCAGCTTAGAATCGGGCTGGAAGCCCGGCAGCACGCGGGACGCGTGGTAATCATCGAACAGCTTGCCGCCGAATTCCAGATAAAGCTTGTTGTCGAACTTCTTGATGCGCTCGCGGATATGTTCTGACTGCATCGAGAGATATTTGTCGTTGTCAAATCCAATTTTCATCGTTCGTTTCCTTTTTCCTCTTTGCTGTGCCCGGCACACCGCACCGGAACTTTTCCATAACAGAAACAGTATACCACACTCAAAAACCGGGTGCAATCCAAAAGGGCGGCTTCAAAGTTTTTTCCAGCAAATGCGGTGTTTCGCGCTGTTCTTTGCTGCATTTTTTGTGAAAATGGTTCTTGCCGCGTTTTTGACAGCGGGTGTATCATGTTATATCTGATTGGATTGGAAGTCGTGGGCGGTTACTTTTTCTTTTTATCCTTCTGATCCTTCGCGCGATCCTGCGTAATACAGCAAGCCCCCGGGTCTCCCCGGGGGCTTGCTGCAGCTTTATGAAGTATCTCGAATATGGAAGGAATGGCGTTTATTCTGCGTCGGTACGGTTTTTCTTGAGCAGGCTCAGGATCACAGCACCCAGAACGCTGCCCACAGCCAGCGCCACACAGTACAGAGCGGTATGGTCCACGACTGGGAACACGAAGATGCCGCCGTGCGGTGCACGCAGAGCGCAGCCGAAGGTCATGGAGAGCGCACCGGCCACCGCTGCACCGGCCACGCAGCTGGGCAGGACGCGCAGCGGATCTGCTGCTGCATAAGGGATCGCACCCTCGGTGACGAAGCACAGGCCCATGACGTAGTTCACGATGCCGTTGCGGCGCTCGTCGGCAGTCCACTTCTTGGGGCAGAAGGTGGTGGACAGGGCGATGGCGATGGGAGGAACCATGCCGCCCACCATGACAGCGGCCATCACCTCATAGTTGCCGGAGGCAAGGGCTGCCGTGCCAAAGACGTAAGCTGCTTTGTTGAACGGGCCGCCCATATCAATGCTCATCATACCGGCCACGATGGCACCCAGCAGCACCTTGGAGGTTCCGCCCATGGCGTTCAGGCAATCGGTCATGGCAGTGTTGATCATGCCCATGACCGGGTTGATGCCGCACATCACCGCGCCAAGGATGAGCATACCGCCCAGCGGGTAGATGAGCATGGGACGGATGCCGTTCAGGCTGGCAGGCAGCTTTTCGGTGATCTTTTTCAGCAGCTCGACGATATAGCCTGCAGCAAAACCGGCCAGCAGTGCAGCAAGGAAGCCGCCGGAAACACCGGTGGTCTCACCCGCTGCAATGCCTGCAAAGTTGGTGCCGTTCATGGCCAGCACACCGCCCACAAAACCGACCGCCAGACCCGGACGGTCCGCGATGGACATGGCGATGAAGGCAGACAGGATGGGCAGCATGTAACCGAAGGCTGCGCTGCCCACCGTCTTAAAGAAGGCAGCGACCGGGGTGTTCATGCCAAAGTTGGAGGGATCGATGGTGTAATCGTCCAGCAGGAACGCCAGTGCGATCATGATGCCGCCGCCCACCACGAAGGGCAGCATGTGGGAGACACCGTTCATCAGGTTCTTGTACAGAGTGCGGCCAAAGCTATCCTTGCCGGAAGCATCCTCGGCGGCCTGTGCGCCGCCCTCGGCGTGGTAAACAGGCACCTCGCCGTGCACGATCTTCTTGATGAGCTCCTCCGGCTTGTGGATGCCATCGTCCACCCGGGTGAACAGCACCGGCTTGCCGTCGAAGCGGGCGGTCTCCACCTTCTTTTCTGCTGCCACGATGATGCCGTCGCAGTTTGCGATTTCTTCTCTGGTGAGGATGTTCTTGGCACCGTCCGAGCCATTGGTCTCCACCTTGGTGGGCAGGCCCAGCTTGTCACCGGCCTTGGTCAGGGCTTCCGCTGCCATATAGGTGTGGGCGATGCCGTTGACGCAGGCGGTCACGGCCAGAATGCGGTAGCCGCTCTGGGGGATCTCCTGCTGGGTGAAGCTCTCCGCGCCGAACTGAGCCTCCTCCTGTGCATCGATGCAGTCAAGGAACTCTGCCGGGGTCTTTGCAGCCTTCAGCTTTTCTACAAAGTCCTCGTTCATCAGCATCTGCATCATACGGGCCAGCATGTCCACATGCAGGCTGCCGTTTTCCGGAGCCGCAATGGCAAACAGCAGGTCGGTGGTACCGTCGTCCTCGGCGTTGTACTGCACAGGGCTGCTCAGCCGCAGCGCCGCCAGACTGGGCCGGGTGACTACATTGGTCTTGGCGTGGGGCACCGTGATGCCGTTGTCCACATAGGTGGAGCCCTCCGCCTCACGGGCATAAAGGGCCTTTTTGTAGGCATCCTTGTCCGTGATGTTGCCATGGGTGGCCTGCAGCTCCACCAGACGGCTGATGATCTGCTCCTGATCGGTCAGAGCCTCATCCAGTGCGATGGACTGCGCGGTGAATAATTCCGTAATACGCATGATTTTTCTCCCTTCCTGTATAACTGCAACCCTCTCCGTCACAGAGGGTCAGATTTCCTTCATCAGTTCGTCGATTTTTTCTTTGGTGGCAAGGCCAAGGCTGAACGCCGTTGCACTGCCGCAGGCTGTGCCCAGACGCAGTGCAAAGGAATAGCTCCGGGTCTGCATCCAGCCAGCCACAAAGCCGGCCACCATGCTGTCGCCTGCGCCCACGCTGTTTACGACCTTGCCCTTGGGGCAGCCGATGCGGTGCACCTCGCCATTTTCGTCCACCAGCAGGGCACCGTCGCCCGCCATGCTTACCAGCACGTTGCGAGCGCCCTTTTGCTGTAGGGTGCGGGCCGCAGCAATGATCTCTTCGTCCGTAGTCAGCACCCTGCCCACGATCTCGCCCAGCTCGTGGTTATTGGGCTTGATGAGGAAGGGGTGGTACTGCAGCACGTTCACCAGCAGGTCGCGGGTGGCATCCACCACAGCACGCACGCCCCTGCCCTGCAGCCGGGCCAGCAGCCGCTCGTAGGTATCCTGCGAAAGGCTTGCCGGGATGCTGCCCGCCAGAATGAGGATATCATCCTCGTTCAAGCTGTCCAACTTCTTTTCCAGCTCCTGCATGGCGCTCTCCGGAATGTCGGGGCCCGCGCCGTTCAGCTCGGTCTCCTGCCCTGCCTTGATCTTGACATTGATGCGGGTCATGCCCTGTTCCAGATGCACAAAATCGGTCTTTAAGCCCTGTGCAGCAAGGCCGCGTTCCAGCCATGCGCCGGTCTCACCGGCCACAAAGCCCAGCGCCACGCTCTCGCAGCCCAGCTGTGCCAGCACACCGGACACATTGATGCCCTTGCCGCCCAGCACGCAGTCCTCGCCTTTGGCGCGGTTCACCTCGCCTACTTCCAGCGGTGCATCCAAACGCACCACATAGTCAATGGCCGGGTTGAATGTTACGGTATAAATCATACTTCCGTCTCCTTTACCAGCGTGAATTGTTTGTATTTGGGATTGGGGCAGCGGTTGGTGAGAATGGAACCGCCCTGCAGGTCGGCAATGACTGCCGGGTAGATGCGGGAAAACTTGGCATCATCCACAAGGAACCAGGCTTCCCGTGCACGGTGCACTGCCGCTGCTTTCACGGCAGCTTCCTCGGGGTCCGGCGTGGTAAAACCGGCATCCAGCGCCACACCGTTGGCACCCATGAACGCCTTGGTAAAATTGTAGCGCTGCAGGCTGGTGACTGTGGGTGCACCCACAATGGCTTCGGTCTCGGGCCGCAGCAGTCCTCCGGGCAGATACACCCGGCAGCCCTTTCGGGCCAGTGCCCGGGCATGGGCCACGCCGTTGGTCACATAGCTGGCTTTGAGGGCATCCTCCGCCAGTGCGCGCACCAGCTCCAGCGTGGTGGAGCCTGCATCGATGAACACAAAATCATCGGCGTTGATGAGCTCTGCCGCCGCCTGCGCGATGCTGCGCTTCTGCTCCACAGCCTGCGACTCCTTGGCCTCCATGGTGGGTTCATCCGCCAGAAAACGGCTGTCCGGCAGGGTGGCACCGCCGTGCACCTTGTTCAGCTTGCCCAGCCGGTCCAGTTCGGTCAGGTCGCGCCGGATGGTGGATTCGCTGGTATTCAGCGCCTCGCACAATTCCTGCACCGTCACGGTGCGCTTGCGGTTCAGCTGTTCCATGATCAGGCTGAAGCGTTCTTCTGCCAGCATCGGCATCCTCTCCTTTGGTTTGATCTTATCTTTGACGGTTTATGACCGTTTGTGCGCTGTTTTGGTTGATTGCATCTTTATTATAGCAAATACAGCACCAAAATCAATCACTTTCAGTCAATTTCATTCATTTTCGTACACAAAAAATTGTCTTTAAATTTGTGCAGGGAGCACAAAAGCTGGGATACAAGCATTTTGTGCAAACAAAAAAACCGCCGTGCGTACCAATCGCACAGCGGCCGGAGAGATGGCTTATTGAGGAATCACTCGGCAGTCCAGTAGAAATCGTCGCCGGGCATTGCGCCGCCCACTGCCTTGGGGTCGGCATCAAACAGCACCTGCAGATAAGCAGATGCGTTGGTCTTGAGCTCGTCGCCGGTCAGGCAGACGATGTTGCAGTTGGGCAGGGCCTTCTTGGCAATGGCAGCCTTGGCCACAACACCCTGCTCCTCGCACAGAGCGGCAGTGCCGTCCAGATCGGTGTTGGCAGCTTCCACGCTCTTGGCGTAGTCGGTAAGGAATGCGGCCACAACATCCGGGTGTTCCTCGGCATACTCCTTGCGCACCACGGTCACGCCGGTGATGAGCTGGGTATCCGCAACCTTGTTCCATTCCTCGGTCAGGTCGAGGGCCACACGCAGGGTGTCGTCCTGCAGGCCGGCTGCAGTCACATAGGGCTGGGGCAGAACTGCAATGGCATCCTCGGTATTGGCCATCTGGGCCGTGACCTCGGTGGCCTCGCTGTAGTATTCAATGGTCACGTCCTTGTCCGGGTCGATGCCGTTGGCGTTCAGAAGATAGCGCAGCACGTACTCCGGCGTGGTGCCCTTGCCGGTGGACAGGATGGTACGGCCTGCAAGGTCTGCCATGGACTGGATCGTATCACCGCCTTTTTCCACTACGTACAGCACGCCCAGCGTGTTGACGGCCACAGCCTGAATGCCGCCTTCCGTCTTCTGATACAGGGTGGCGGCCAGATTTGCCGGGATGGCAGCCATGTCCAGCTCGCCCTTCATCAGCAGCGGCACGATCTCATCGGCAGCGCCGTAAAGCTGCAGGTCGTAATCCATGGAAGCGGTGCCATCCTCTTCCATGCTCAGCAGGTTGACAAGGCCCATGGTGGTGGGGCCTTTCAGGCCAGCAATGCGCAGAGCATCGGTGGTGGACAGTTCCTTTGCTTCCTCACTGGAAGCGGCTTCCGAAGCAGCCTCGGGGACAGCTTCGCTGGAAGCTGCACTGGATGCAACAGAGCTGGATGCCGCACCGCCGCAGGCGGCAAGGCTCAGCACAAGGGCCAGAGCCAGCAGCACAGATGTCAGTTTTTTCATGCGGGGTTCCCTCTTTTCCTCATCAGACAGCGCGATTCCTGTGCCGCAAAACTTTGCACAGAATCATCGGACTGTCTTTTTATATTTTTTACAAAGCAAATTTGCAAAATCATTTGCTTTGCGGGTCTAAGTTTACTATAATAGAATCAAAAATACCGTTGCGTGTGCAACGGAATTGCAGGAGGGCTGTGGGAAGCCGGATCTTTCCCACGGAATTGTGATGAAAAACTTTCTTCCGCTGTTATGCTCCACCTCTTTATTCAATGGTCTGACCTCTGAAGAGCTGCAGACCCTGCTGGCTCAGCTGGGTGCCGTTATGCGCAGCTATGGCAAAGGCGAAGCGCTTGTTCTGGCGGGCGAACCCAACCGCAGGGTGGGCATCGTACTGTCCGGTGAGCTGGAAGCCTACCGTCCCGGGCCGCAGGGTGCGCGCATTCCCATCACCCACATGGAACCGGGCGGCGTGTTCGGCGATGTGCTGAGCGGTTCCAGTCTGGCAAGCCCGGTCACGGTGATGGCTTCGGTGCCCTGCGAGGTGCTGCTGATCCCCTACGAGCGGCTGCTGCTTTCGGATGGCAGTCCGGCGCACCAGCAGACATTGCGCAATCTGGTGCGCACCATCAGCGATAAATATTTTTCCCTCTCCCGCCGCATCGACCTGCTGGTGCTCAAAAGCCTGCGGGCCAAAGTGTGCGCCTATCTGCTCAGTGAAGCCGAGCGGGCTGGCAGCCTGACCTTCAGCATCCCGTTCTCCCGCATCCAGCTGGCAGATTACCTGAACTGCGACCGCAGCGCCCTCAGCCGTGAGCTGAGCCAGATGCAGCGGGACGGCCTGCTGGACACCTACAAGAGCAGCTTCAAGCTGCTGGAGCCTGAGGTGTTGAAGCAGATGGTGCAGCGACCATTTGAATAGCCGCCGCGTGCGCTTTGGCTGTATTCAGCTTAAATTTTATTTTTATATTTGAGTTTTAGAAAAATCTGCGAATTTTTCTAAAACTCTTTTTCACTGGAAGGCCGTAACCGTCAGCGGCATCATCTTGTTATTTTTAATATAGGAGTATTTTTAAATATGTCAAAACCGATTTTATGGATCGTGATCCCCTGCTACAACGAGGAGCAGGTGCTGCCCATTACAGCTCCCCTGTTTCTGGAAAAGATCAGCGGCCTTGCCGCACAGGGCCTTGTGAGCGAGAAGAGCCGGGTGCTGTTCGTGAACGACGGCTCCAAAGACAAGACATGGGAACTGATCCAGAGTTTTGCCGCACAGGACGAGCACTACATCGGCATTTCCCAGAGCCGCAACCGCGGCCACCAGAACGCCGTGCTGGCAGGCTTGATGGAGGCACTGCACAGCGGCACCTGTGATGTTACCATTTCCATCGACTGCGATGGTCAGGACGACATCAACGCCATGGACGAGATGGTTAAAAAGTATCTGGACGGTGCCGAGGTGGTCTACGGCGTGCGCAGCCGCCGCGATACAGACACCTTCTTCAAGCGCTTCACCGCCGAGGGCTTTTACCATGTGATGAACGCTCTGGGCGCAGACATCGTGTTCAACCACGCAGACTACCGCCTCATCAGCACCCGTGTGCTGGAAAGCTTTGCCGACTACAGGGAAGTGAACATTTTCCTGCGCGGCATGGTGCCTCTAGTGGGCTTCCGGAGCGATGTTGTCACCTACGAGCGCCATGAGCGCCTTGCCGGTGAGAGCCACTATCCGCTGAGCAAGATGCTGGCCCTTGCCTTTGACGGCATCACCAGCCTTTCCAACAAGCCTATCCGCATCATTACCGGGGCGGGCATCGCCGTGAGCCTGGTCGGCTTTATCGGAGTCATCTGGGCCATCGTGTGTGCCGCCATGGGCAGCAGCGTGGCCGGCTGGGCCTCCATCGTGTGCATCGTCTGCTTCATGAGCGGCGTGCAGCTGGTGTGCTTAGGCGTGATCGGCGAGTATATCGGCAAAATTTATATGGAGACGAAAGCCCGCCCGCGCTACATCATCAGCGAGCGCACCTGGGCACCCTACGAAAGGAAGTATCACGGATGAGCAAACAGAGCTGGCGCGGCAGCACCCTGCTGAACCCGGAACCGCCGGTACTGGTGTCCTGCGGCGGGCTGGAAAAGCCCAATCTCATCACCATCGGCTGGACGGGCACCATCTGCACCCAGCCCAGCATGGTGTCCATCAGCGTTCGGCCGGAGCGCTACAGCCACCACCTCATTCAGGAAAGCGGACAGTTTGCCATCAATCTGCCCACCGAAGCGCTGGTGCGTTCGGTGGACTGGTGCGGCGTAAAAAGCGGCCGTGATGTGGATAAATTTGCCGCTTGCGGCCTGCATTCTGCCCCCGGCAGCGTGCTGACCGACTGCCCCATTCTGGAAGAAAGCCCGGTGAATCTTGAGTGCAGGGTGACCCAGGTGATCCCGCTGGGCAGCCACGACCTGTTCCTTGCCGAAGTGGTGGCCTGCGATGTGGACGAAAGCCTGCTGGACGAAAACGGCAAGCTGTGTCTCGAAAAGGCAAAGCTCATCGTCTACAGCCACGGCGACTATCTGGCACTGGGCAAAAAGCTGGGCACCTTTGGCTACAGCGTGCGCAAGAAAAAGCCGGTAAGGCGTAAAAAATAATTTACATTTCATCGCTTGACTTTTGCCCAAAACTGCATATACTAAAGATAGGCAATGTAGAGAGATTGAATCCATCGGGTTCATGCCGAAACACGAAGCCCCCGGTAGTGTCAGTACCGGGGGCTTCTTTTAGTGTTTGCTGCCCTTGCCGATCTTACCGTCGATCCATGTGCACAGATAGTAGGCAACTACCTGCGCGGCAACGGTTTGGATAAATGTAGAGAGAGTTTCCAAGGGGTTCACCTCCTTTCCGCGGTTAGGGGAATGGAGAAGGGCCGCAGGAACAGTATAGCACAAAAACCGGTATCGCGCAATTTTGACGCAATACCGGTTTTTGTGCATTTATTCGTGCTTTACGCGCTGGATCTCGCCCAGATCATAGGGGGTGTTCTGGTAGACATAGTAGTTCAGCCAGTTCTCATACAGCAGGTGGGCGTGGGCACGCCAGCGGAACAGCGGCGGTTTGGACGGGTCATCATCCGGGTAGTAATTCACCGGCACATGGATGGGCAGGCCCTTGTCCACATCGCGGCGGTACTCTGAATCCAGCGTGTATTTGTCATATTCCGGGTGGCCGGTGACAAAGATCTGCCGTCCGTTCTCGGTGCTCATGAGGAAAGGCCCGGCCACATCGCTCTCGGCAAGGATGCGCAAAGCCTTACAGTTGTCCACATCCTCGCGGCTGATGCTGGTGTGGCGGCTGTGGGGCGCATAGAACACCTCGTCAAAGCCGCGCACCAAAGGGTTCGACGGGCGTGTGACCCGGTGCTCGAACACACCGAACATCTTTTCCGGCAGCAGCTGCTTGTGCACGCCGTAGTGGTAGTACAGGCCAGCCTGTGCACCCCAGCACACATGCAGGGTGGAGTAGACATTCGTCTCGCTGAAGTCCATGATCTCGCACAGCTCCGGCCAGTAATCCACCTGCTCAAAGTCCATGGTCTCCACCGGTGCGCCGGTGATGATCATGCCGTCGTAGCGGTTGTTCTTCACCTCGTTGAAGTTCTTATAGAACGATTCGAGGTGTGCTGCCGAAACGTGGGTCGCCGCATGGCTGGCCGTCTGCAGCAGGGTCATGTGCACCTGCAGCGGGGTATTTGCCAACAGACGGGCGATCTGGGTCTCGGTGGTGATCTTGGTGGGCATCAGGTTCAGGATCAGGATCTCCAGCGGGCGGATGTGCTGGGCAAGGGCGCGCTCACGATGCATGACGAAAATATTTTCGTTGTAGAGGGCATCGTAAGCAGGCAGGGTCTTGGGGATGATCAGCGGCATAGTTTCGTACTCCTAACGATTTAGAATAGCCTCCGCTGACGCTCTGGCTATCTTCAGCGGAATTTATTTTTATATTTTGCGTTTGTCGCGCCCTGCGGGGCGCTCCAAACGCGTTTTTACGAGAAGGGCCGGAACCGATAGATGCTGCTGAACTCACCTTTTAGATCTTATCCAGCGCCTGTGCAATATCTGCGATGAGGTCTTCGCTGCTTTCCAAGCCGCAGCTCATGCGCACCAGCTCTGCGGGCACACCAGCAGCTTTCAGCTGCTCATCGTTCATCTGGCGGTGGGTGCTGGATGCAGGGTTCAGGCAGCAGGTGCGGGCATCGGCCACATGGGTCTCGATGGCTGCCAGCTTCAGATTCTTCATAAAGATGCTTGCAGCCTCACGACCGCCGGCCAGACCAAAGCTGACCACGCCGCAGCTGCCATTCGGCAGATACTTCTCCGCCAGTGCATGGTACGGGCTGGACTCCAGACCGCAGTAGTTCACATAGGCCACCTTGGGATGGCTTTCAAGGAACTCTGCCACAGCCATGCCGTTGGCGCAGTGGCGCTGCATCCGCACATGCAGGCTTTCCAGACCGAGGTTCAGCATGTAGGCGTTCATGGGCGACTGCATGGAGCCAAAGTCACGCATCAGCTGCGCGGTAGCCTTGGTGATAAAGGCACCCTCTTTGCCGAAACGCTCGGCGTAGGTGATGCCGTGGTAGCTGTCGTCCGGGGTGCACAGGCCGGGGAACTTCTCGGCATGGGCCATCCAGTCGAACTTGCCTCCGTCCACGATGGCACCGCCCAGCACTGCGCCGTGGCCGTCCATATACTTGGTGGTGGAGTGGGTGACGATGTCCGCGCCCCACTCAAAGGGGCGGCAGTTGACCGGCGTGGGGAAGGTGTTGTCCACGATCAGCGGCACACCGTGGGCGTGAGCAGCCTTGGCAAACTTCTCAATGTCCAGCACGGTCAGAGCCGGGTTTGCGATGGTCTCGCCGAACACCACCTTGGTGTTGGGCCGGAATGCGGCGTTCAGCTCTTCCTCGGTGCACAGCGGGTCCACGAAGGTGGCTTCAATGCCCATCTTCTTCATGGTGACCGAGATCAGGTTGAAGGTGCCGCCGTAGATGGTACTGGATGCCACGATGTGGTCGCCTGCTTCGCAGAGATTGAACAGGGCAAAGAAGTTTGCAGCCTGACCGCTGCTGGTCAGCATTGCGGCCGTGCCGCCTTCCAGCTCGCAGATCTTCTTAGCCACAAGGTCGCAGGTGGGGTTCTGCAGACGGGAATAGAAGTAGCCGTCAGCTTCCAGATCGAACAGCTTGCCCATGTCCTCGCTGGTGGCATACTTAAAGGTGGTGGACTGGATAATGGGGATCTGGCGGGGTTCGCCGTTGCCGGGGGTGTAACCGCCCTGCACACAGATGGTATCGCGATTCATACTACATACTCCTTTACTGGGTTTGTCCATATAGCACAATTCCCCGCAGGAGTGCAGCAGCCTCCGGCGGGGAATTGAAACGTTAAATTTTAGTTCCCGTTCGGGGGCAAAATGAGGAGAGGACTCCTTCCGTCAAAGCCTTTCGGCTTTGGCAATACCGGAAAGTTTTCCTCTTCGCCAGAGGCTCCCTCTCCGGGGGAGCTGGCGCACGAAGTGCGACTGAAGGAGTTACTTCCGCAGCCGCTTATCGCTTCTGGTGGCCCAAGCAGTGCCCAAAGTCTGGAACACCTGAACCATCAGCACCAGCAAAATGACACACACGATCATGATATCGGTCTGGTAGCGGTAATAGCCGTAGGACAAAGCGATCTTGCCCAGACCGCCGCCGCCAATGACACCGGACATGGCCGAGTAGCCCAGAATGGTGGTCAGTGCGGTGGTCATGCTGGAGATCAGGCCGGGCAGGCATTCCGGGATCATCACCTTGGTAATGATCTGGAACGGCGTTGCGCCCATGCTCTGGGCGGCTTCCACCACGCCCTCGTCCAGCTCGCGCAGGCTGGTCTCCACCAGACGTGCCACGAACGGGAAGGCTGCCACCACCAGCGGAACAATGGTGGCTTTGGTACCCACCGTGGTGCCCACGATGGCACGGGTAAGCGGGAATACACAGATCATCAGGATCAGGAAGGGAACACTGCGCAGGATGTTGATAACGATGTTGAGAATGTGCATCAGCCAGCCGGGCAGCGGCAGAATGCCGTCCTTATCACCGGCCACCAGCAGCACACCCAGCGGCAGGCCCAGCACCAGCGCAAACGCGGTGGAAAGGACCGTCACATAAAAGGTCTCCCAGATGGCAAAACCGTAATCTGCAATACTCATTCGCCGGTCACCTCCTCTACCGTAATGCCGGGCTGGGCGCGCATATAGGCCGCAGCCTGCTTGGCCTGCTCCACATCAGCGGGCAGCTTGAGCAGCATGGAGCCGTAGCACTGGCCGCTCAGATCACGGGTGTCGGCACTGAGTACCGACACCAGAATGCCTTTTTCTGCAGCAAGGCTTGCCACCAGCGGCTTTGCCGTGGACGAACCGTTGAAGGTGACGCGCACCACATGGTCGTCCGGGGCAAAGCTGGAAAGGTCCCGCGCAGCGCTGCCGCCATTGGGGGCCACCAGACGCCTTGCTGCGGGCGTTTTGGGGTTCGAGAAGATCTCCTGCACGGAGCCTTCCTCCACCACAACGCCGCCATCCAGAATGGCAACGTGATCGCAGATCTCTTCCACAACGCTCATCTGATGGGTGATAACCACAACCGTGATGCCCAGCTTCTTGTTGATGTCCTTGATCAGGGTCAGGATAGCATGGGTGGTGTTGGGGTCCAGTGCGCTGGTGGCTTCATCGCAGAGCAGAACTTTGGGGTCCGTTGCCAGTGCGCGGGCAATGGCAATGCGCTGCTTCTGGCCGCCGGACAGCTGTGCCGGGTAGGCGTTGGCCTTATCGGGCAGGCCCACCACTTCCAGCAGCTCTCTGGCACGCTTTTCGGCATCCGCCTTTTTCACACCGGCCAGCTCCATGGGGAAGCAGATGTTCTTCAGGCAGCTGCGCTGCATCAGCAGGTTGAACTGCTGGAAGATCATGGTGATATCGCGGCGGCGCTCACGCAGCTGGGCTGCGTTTAAAGTCTCCATAGCGGTGCCGTCGATCACAACGCTGCCCTCGGTGGGGCGCTCCAGCAGGTTGATGCAGCGCACCAGCGTGGATTTGCCCGCACCGGACATGCCGATGATGCCATAAATGGAACCATCCGGGATGGTGAGGTTGATGTCCTTCAGCGCATTTACCGCGCCGTCCTTCATCTGGAAGGTCTTGGAAAGATGTTTGATCTCGATCACAGAAATTGCTCCTTGCTGTTGAATAAACTCCTTCAGTCAAACCCTTGCGGGTTTGCCAGCTCCCTCATGGAGGGAGCCTGAAACAGAACGGTCAGGCAAAGACCCCCTCCCCGAGGGGGCTGTCACCGCAAGGTGACTGGGGGAGTTTGCTTAACCCTCGATCGGTGCCAGACTGTCCTGCTTGCCGCCGTAGATGCCCATAGGCTCCACGTGGATGCCGGCAACCGTCACCAGATGGGTGCCGTGCTCTGCATTGAAGTCGTCCAGATACGGCTGATGCTGGAAATAGTTGGTATCGCACTGGCCGTCCTCAACGATGTTGTTGGGAATGATGTAGTCGTCGTACTCCTGAATATCCAGCGTGATGCCCTTTTCGGCCAGAATGTCCTTGCAGATCTCCAGAACCTCGCAGTGAGGAGCCGGAGTAGCAGCGCAGCTGACGGTCTCGCCGTTCAGTGCATCGTAGTCGATGGAGGAGTCATAGCCGTCGGTGGGGTTCTCCACAACGGACACCACAGCGCCCTTGTAGTTTTCATCCATGAAGTCCTTCACCTTCTGGCTCTGCAGAGCAGCGGCCAGAGCCTTGATCTTCGGCTCTTCCTGATTGCCGTCCTTGCAGACCAGAATATTGACGTAAGCAGAGGTGCCGTCCTCCATTGCCAGAGCATCGGTCATGGGGTCCAGACCAGCGGAGATGGCGTAGTTGGAGTTGATGACGGCGTAGTCCTCGTCCTGCAGGACGTTGGGCACCTGAGCAGCCTCGACCTCATCGACGGAAACATTCAGGGGGTTCTCCTCGATGTCCTTTGCGGTTGCGGTCAAGCCTGCATCAGCCTTCAGCTTAAAGAAGCCGTTCTTCTCCAGCAGGGTCAGGGCGCGTGCCTCGTTGGTGGTGTCGTTGGGCACAGCCACCTTCACCTTGTCCAGCTTAGCCACAGCAGAAGAAGCTGCGGAAGAAGCAGTGCCGGAAGCAGCAGAAGATGCGGTGGAAGAAGAACCGCCGCATGCGGTCAGGGCAGCTGCAGCAGCTGCAGCTCCGGTAACTTTCAGAAAATCACGACGAGTAATCATAGTTTTGTTCCCTCTCTATTTGCTTATTATAATGTACAGCGGCCCACACGGCACAGTTCCGTGCTAAGGGCCTTTGACGGATGCATGAAAAAAGCTCCCGTCCTTGACCTTGAGCCAACGCTCAGACAAGGACGGGAGCATAACATACTTCCGTGGTACCACCTTGGTTTACCATACCCTTGCGGGCACAGCCTCAATGCTGCGGCAGCTTTGCTGCTTACAGCCGGACGCTGTAACGGGCGCTCCCGTTGCAGACTTAGCACTCATGCGCCTCGCCCACACGGCTCCGAGACCATTTTCAGCTTCCTGTTTCCTGCCCTTTTCCATCGCCCGGGCTTTCTGGTAAGGATCAATGCGAAGGCCTACTCTTCTCTTCACAGCCATTTTTGTGATATTGCATTTATAATAATCCAATCGACCGGATTTGTCAACACCTACAACGAAGTTTTTTAGTAGGAAATTGCGTTTTTTTATCTTGTGCGCCAGCCGCGGACATGGTAGAATAAGACAGCATTATTTATAAAGGAGGTGCGGCAATGAACAGCCGCGAGGTTTTCCCGGATGAAGAACTGCGCCGCCGCATCATGGATTTTATCATGGCGGCGGGCCAGACATTGCTGGAAAACGGTGCCGAGGTGTTCCGGGTGGAGCAGACCATGGAGATCATGGCCCGGTCATTCCACCTGCGGGAGTTCCATGTTTACGTGCTGACCAACGGCATCTTTGCCAGTGCGGGCACCGCCGAGATCAGCGAGGTGCGCAATGTGCCTACCCGCACCACTCATCTGGGCCGGGTGGCGGCAGTGAACGCCCTCTCCCGCGAGATCGCAGAGGGCAGCATGTCGCTGGACGAAGCCGAGAGCCGTCTGGTGCTGGCGCGGTGCATCCCTTTTCCCAAGGACTGGGTGCAGCTGGTCAGCGGCATGTGCGGTGCATTCTGCTTTGCGCTGATCTTCGGCGGCACACTGCGCAGTGCACTGGCGGCGGCACTGGCAGGCTTTCTTGCCAGCGGCTATTTGCTGCTGTGTGAGCAGCACGAGCTGCCCGGCGGCTTTTGCAAGATCAGCTGTGCTGCGCTTATCACGCTGGTGTGCATTCTGGCCTGCCGAGTGCTGGGCACACCGGCCAGTCATTCTATTATCGGTTCGCTGATGATCCTGACCCCCGGCATCGCCTTTACCATGGGCATCCGCGACTTTGTGCACGGAGATTACCTCTCCGGCACCATCCGCATGATCGATGCGCTGCTCATTGCAGCCAGCATTGCCATTGGCACCGGCCTTGTGCTGAGCCTTTATACATTCTTTACGGGGGTGGTCGTGGCATGATGTTGACCAGTACACAAATTGGGGAGCTGGCCGCGCAGTTCTTTATTGCCGGCGCAGGCACCCTGAGTTTTGCCGTCCTGTTTGCGTGCCCCCGCAAAAGCCTGCCCTTCTGCGGGCTGGTGGGTGCCGTGGGCTGGTTTGTCTACGAGCTGGCCGTGATGCTGGGGGCAGACAGTGCCGCAGCCTCTCTGCTGGCGGTCATTCCGCTCACCCTGCTCACCCGCGTGTTTGCCATTGTGATTAAAATGCCGGTAACGGTGTTCCTGCTGTCCGGCATCTTCCCGCTGGTGCCCGGTGCGGGCATCTACTACACCGCCTACTATTTTATACAGGGCAACAATGCGCTGGCCCTTTCCAACGGCATCAGCACCTTTAAAGTAGCCGTTGCGCTGGCCATCGGCATCACGCTGGTGCTGTGTGTGCCGCTGCCGAAGCGGAAGTAAGACCCTCTCAGTCACGCCTGACGGCGTGCCAGATTCCCCCTTTTGTCGCTGCGCGACATCTTCCCCCGGAGCGGGGGAAGTCTTTCCTCTCAGGGGGAACTGGCGAACGCAGTGAGCCTGAGAGGGTTTATCTTGCCGCTTTGCGGCAAGACGGAAGGGGTACACACGCCACCCCAAAAACAGCCGCAAACATTTTATATAAAAGCAAAAAGATGCCGGCAGGTCGTTTTCAACCTGTCGGCATCTTCGTGTTTATGCAATCAGTTCAGCTGTACTTAGCGGTTTAGCCCTTGAGTGCCACGGTCAGCGGAACAGTAGCCTTATAACCGCCGTTTACGATCTGCAGATAGCTCACCCAAGTCGTATCCGGTTCGATATCCTTGCACTTTTCGAGCAGGCTGTCCTTAACGTCATCGTAGTTAATCATCTCATTCGGGTTGCTCTTCAAATCAAAAACCTTGTTGACGGTCACTTCCACATTGCGAGGCTGTACACCGCCAGTAGTGAACATCAAAGTAAGGAACACCGTGCTCTTGCTTGCTCCCTTGTGCACAGGAACATTAGCAATGTTCATGTTGCCGTTATTGATGATGTCAACTTCATCAGTGCTGCTCAGCACATAGCCCTCCGGCAGCTTCTCGGCGGGGATCAGCTTCGGGTCGTACCTCTTTGTGCCCTTCAGAACCTTCGTCTCGAAGATGCCGTTAACGCTATCGCCAACACCCTCACCACTTTGATCATCCACAAAATTAACGCGCAGATCAACGCTGGTCACCTCGGGAACATCGGGCACATCAGTGCCGGGGACATTACCGCAGCCAGCCAGAACACCGGCAGCAGCAACAGCCAGAGTAGCGACACCTGCGCCCTTCAGGAACTGACGACGAGAGATATTAGACATAATAATCAACCTCACAATCTTTTTGCATGCCCCGATCACTTTTTTGTGGAGCCTGCCTTTCCTATATAGTACCCCCCCCTGTAATATTTTGTCAAGTAAAATTTCAACAAAAAAGCAACACCAATAGGGCGGAGGCCTTGTTGGCCGCCACCCTGTTGGTGCTATTTGAGTTTTTTCAAAAAACTTCTGTGCCAGGAAATCAGAGCTTGGTCACAATGAAGACAGTCCCGAAGGGACGAACCTTCAACAGCTCTTCCTCCGTGCCGTAGTCGGTGCTCAGCTTGTAGCCGTCCGGCAGCTGAATATCAGCAGCGCTGACGCCAGTTGCATCGACTGCAACCTCAGCCTTAGCCTCAATGAAGTTGTTCGGCAGCTCCAGCAGTTTGACATCGATGGTCTTCTTGGTCGGAGTCATGGTCACATCAGTCACGAAGACGATGATGTACTCACCCTTGCTGTCGTCCTTGCGGATTTCAACAACAGCGTTCTCGTTCTCCAGATGGTAATCTTCGGGAAGCAGCTTCTTATCGATGTCAGCAACCTTCACAGAGTTCTCGGTCTTCAGAACATCAATCTTGGCAGTCTCACCCACAACGTTGGTCACACCATTGCCTTCGTCCTTCATGAAGATAACCGTAACAGGACGAGTGGTCACACCGGGGACATCGGGGACATCGGGGACATCATTGCCAGAGCAGCCAGCCAGCACACCGGCAGCAGCAACAGCCAGAGCAGCCACACCTGCGCCCTTGAGGAACTTACGACGAGAGATATTAGACATAATAATCAACCTCACAATCTTTTCTGCATGCCCCCATCACTTTTTTGTGGAGCCTGCTTTTCCTATATAATACCCCCCCCCGTAACAGTTTGTCAAGTGGTTTTTGGCATCTTTTTCCGCCGGATGCAGAAAAACAGGAGCGACCAAGAGAAAATCGTAAGTTCGGTCAAGCCCGGCAAAAGGGGCCGCTGCACGGAATGCTGTGCGGCGGCCCCTTCTGTTCTATGCTGTTTCCCTTCATTCTCAACATGTCTTGTTTTCATCTTCTGTCTGCTCGTCCTTCTCCTTTGCCGCCCGCATCAGCCCGGCAAACAAAAAACCCAAATTGACCCCCAGAATAAAACCCACGATGCCTGCCGCCAATACCATTGCGCCACCTCCTTTCTTCTACCATATTTTACCATGTATCATTTGTCGGATGCAATCGCAGCCTGTCGCAAAAGGCAAAATCACTGCCCAACGTGCAAGCTTTTTGCGCCGGAGCGTTGCAAGACTCTGCCGCATCTGCTATACTTTTGACAACACTTATATAAAGGAGGTGCTCTTTATGTCTGTTATGGATACTCTTGTCAGCCGCCGCACCTACCGCCGCTTTGCACAGAAAGCTGTTCCGCAGGATGTGGTGGATGATATCGTCGAGGCCGTCCGCCTGTCCTCCTGCGGAGCCAACCGTCAGGCTGTGCGTCTGGTGGTGGTGAACAAGCCCGAGGCGGTGGCAAAGGTGCAGCCGCTGGTCAAGTGGGCTGCCTATCTGCCGCCGGAGCAGGGCACGCCCAAAGCCGACGAGCTGCCCACCCTGTATGTGGCCGTGGTGCAGGACACTTCCATCCCCGGCGACCTTGCCACCGATACCGGCATCGCCCTTGCCAACATGACCCTTGCCGCATGGGACAAAGGCGTGGGCAGCTGCATCATGGGCGCGATCAACAAGCCTGCCCTCACCGAACTGCTGGGCATTGAAGAACCGCAGAAGCTGGCATTCATGGTGGCGTTCGGCTACCCGGCCCACAAGGCTCACATTGTGCCGCTGACGGCTGAGACCGGCGTAAAATATTATCTGGACGAGAACCGGGATTACTGCGTGCCAAAGCGGAGCAAAGAAGAGATCGCAAAATATCTATAATTTGTATATATACATTTCTTCGGCCGCATTTTTTGTATAATTGTTTTCAATTCGGTTTCAATTGATGAGATTTTTTGCACAAGTATTGACTTTTCAATTTGTACAATCTATACTAAATTCGTTCGCCAGATGTTCGATGAATCGCATCGTTCCGGCGTACCGCAAAAACATACAGTACATTTGAGGAGTGTTTGAATATGAAAAAGATTTCTCGTCGCAGCTTTCTGGCAGCTGCTGGTCTGTCCGTTGCCGCTCTGGCTCTGACCGCCTGCGGTGGTTCTTCCGCAAGCACCGCTTCCTCCGTGGCAAGCTCTGCTGCTTCTTCTGAAGCTGCTTCCACCAGCGCTGCCGCTGGCGAGCTGACCACCGTTGAGGCCGGCAAGCTGACCATGGCTACCAACGCTGCCTTCCCTCCGTATGAGATGACCACCGATGCGGGCGAGTTTGAGGGCATCGACATCGAGACTGCTCAGGCCATTGCTGACAAGCTGGGTCTGGAGCTGCAGATCGATGATATGGACTTTGACGCTGCTCTGCTGAGCGTGCAGCAGGGTAAGGCCGATATCGTCATGGCTGGCGTTACCGTCACCGACGAGCGCAAGGCTGTGATGGACTTCTCCGACAGCTACGCTACCGGCATCCAGTCCATCATCGTTCCCGAAGGCTCCGATATCGCCTCTCCGGATGATCTGGCAGGCAAGAAGATCGGCACCCAGCGCGGCACCACCGGCTACATCTACTGCTCCGATGACTTCGGCGACGACAATGTTGTGGCTTACGACGACGGTCTGACCGCTGTGCAGGCTCTGAACAATGGTCAGGTGGATGCAGTTGTCATCGACAACGCTCCCGCCAAGGAGTTCGTTGCTGCCAATCCCGGTCTGGTCATTCTGGATACCAGCTACGCCGAGGAAGATTACGCCATTGGTATGGCAAAGGGTTCTTCTCTGGAAGATGCCGTCAACGCCGCTCTGGAAGAGCTGAAGGCTGACGGCACCCTGCAGTCCATCGTGGACAAGTACATCACCGCTGAATAATCAGCTGGCTGATAACGGAACCACGGGGAGGCAGCCCCCAACTGGGGCACCTCCCCTTTTTTGGAAAAATAAGGTTACAAAATTCTAACAAAACAGGAAAGTGAGGATGCGAATGGCTGCTCAATACGAACTGCTCAAAGAGCTGCTCAACAGCGGCACCAAGCTCAGCTTCGGGCAGGAGTTCTTCTTCAAATTTTATCAGGCCTTCATCCTGAAAGACCGCTGGACGCAGTACATCAACGGCGTGAGCACCACCCTGCTGGTCACTGCCATTGCGCTGGCACTGGGCATCGTACTGGGCAGCGTGGTAGCTCTGGTGCGTGTAGCACACGACCAGCAACGCCCCGGCCACAAGAACCCGGTGTTGGGCTTCTTCAACATCATCTGCGAAATTTACACCACCATCATCCGCGGCACGCCCATGATGGTGCAGCTGCTCATCATGAGCATGGTCATCTTTGCCAACAGCCGCAACTTTACCATGGTGGGTGCGCTGGCACTGGGCATCAACTCCGGTGCCTATGTTTCGGAGATCATCCGCGGCGGCCTGATGGCCGTTGACCCCGGCCAGATGGAGGCCGGACGTAGCCTTGGCCTGAACTACATGACCACCATGGTGGTCATCATCATCCCGCAGGCCATCCGTGCGGTGCTGCCCGCACTGGGCAACGAGTTCATCGTCCTGCTGAAGGATACCTCCCTGATCACGGTCATCGGCGGCAAGGAGCTGCTGTACGCCGCGCAGGGCATCATGAACCGCACCTACGAACCCATGTTCCCGCTGCTGGGTGATGCACTGATCTACCTTGTGCTGGTCATGCTGTTCACCCGTCTGCTGGCAAAGTTTGAGAGGAGGCTGGCTCAAAGTGACCGATAAAATTCTGGAAGTCCGCGGCCTGACAAAAACCTACGGCGGCGAAAAGAAGCCGGGCGCAAAGCAGCCCACCCCCACTCTGGACGTGCTGAAGGGCATCGATATTGATATTTACCGCGGCGATGTGGTCTGCCTGATCGGCCCCTCCGGCTGCGGAAAATCTACCTTTCTGCGCTGCCTGAACCGGCTGGAGATTCCCTCCTCCGGCAGCATCAAATTTGAGGGCACCGAGGTGGACGAAGCCCACATCGACGCTGTGCGCCAGAAGATGGGCATGGTGTTCCAGCACTTCAACCTGTTCCCGCACCTGACCGTGAAGAAGAACCTTGAGCTGGCCCCCACCCTGCTCAAGCTCAAGGATAAGCAGGCCATTTCCGACAAGGCCGACGAACTGCTGGCCCGCGTAGGCCTGTCCGACAAGGCCGACGCCTACCCCAAGAGCCTGTCCGGCGGCCAGCAGCAGCGTATTGCCATTGCCCGTGCCCTTGCCATGGATCCGGACGTAATCTTGTTCGACGAGCCCACCAGCGCCCTCGACCCCGAAATGGTGGGCGAGGTTCTGGAACTGATGAAGGAGCTGGCCCACACCGGCATCACCATGCTGGTGGTCACCCACGAAATGGGCTTCGCCCGTGAGGTGTCCAACCGCGTCATCTTCATCGACGACGGCAAGATCCAGGAGGACGAGCCGCCGCAGGAACTGTTCACGAACCCGAAGCATCCCAGACTGAAAGCATTCCTTTCCAAGATGCTGTAATACTTTTCCACATAGAAAACGCTCCGCTGTGCAAAACACAGCGGAGCGTTTTGTTGTACTTCGTCAAAAATTATGGTATAATGCAAATAAGGCGCTGATTGCAAAATTGGTGGTCATGCTTTCTATCCCGTATCGCTGCTTCTTTTCACATAGAACGAAGCAGAGGTTCCGGGAGGAAACTTTTTTGGGGAAGTACCCTGCCCGGAGCCTTGAAGGCGAAGGGAGGGATATCGGATGACTCTGTTGGAAACTCTCGCACTGCTTACGTTCATTCTCACGCTGCTGGGTCTGATCGTGGATGTGATCCGCCTGACCGTCGAGGTTATGGCAAAGTTTTCCCAGACGAAAAGCGATGATAACAAAAAAGATTGACCGCCTACAGTTACCAGCCGAGCGGTCAATCTTTTTGACTAACGGGATGGAAAGCTGACCTTTGCAGTCAGCGCCCCTTCTGTTTGTAGTATAACTTTTTTCTGTCGCTCTGTCAAGGGCGACCTTTTTTACGTGTTACAGATTATTTTCTCCGTTTCCGCTTTCGCCCTGCTCGCTGGTATACAGCACCATCAGATGGTTGGCGCTCTCTTCCAGCTGGGTCTTGGCCTGACGGAGATTGGCTTCCTCGTTTTCATTCATCTTTTCGGGCTTATCCTTGCGCAGGCAGCGGCGGAGGTTGGCAAGGTCCGTTTTGATGCGGTTCTTCTCGTCCTTGTCCAGCTCCTTTTTGCATTTGGAAAGAGCCTCGTCCACCTTGTAGGCCAGCACCTCGGCCTGATTGTGCAGGTCTAAGCGCTCCTTGCGGCGGCTGTCCTCGGCCTCGTAGGCGGCAGCGTCTGCCATGGCGCGCTGGATCTCATTTTCCGAAAGGTTGGTGCTGCCGGTGATGGTGATGTTCTGCTCCCGGCCGGTGCCAAGGTCTTTGGCAGACACCTTCACCACGCCGTTCACGTCGATATCGAAGGTAACTTCGATCTGCGGTTTGGAGGAGAAGCTTGCCCGAATGCCGGTGAGCTTGAATTTGCCCAGACTCTTGTTGTCGCGGGCAAAGTGGCGCTCGCCCTGCAGCACGTTGATCTCCACACTGGTCTGCATGGGCCGTGCGGTGGTGAAGATCTGGCTCTTGCGGGTGGGGATCATGCTGTTGCGGGTGATCAGCGGGGTGGCCACGCCGCCCAGCGTCTCAATGGAGAGGGTCAGCGGGGTCACATCCATCAGCACAAGGCCCTGCGCCGCTGCGCCGGTGGCACCGGCCAGCTTGCCGCCGCCCTGCAGCAGACCGCCCTGCACAGCCGCACCCATGGCAACACACTCGTCCGGGTTCAGGCTGTGGCTGGGTTCGCAGCCCAACAGCTCCTTCACCTGACGCTCCACCGCAGGCATCCGGGTGCTGCCGCCCACCAGCAGCACCTTTCCCAGCTGGCTGGCAGAAATGCCTGCATCCCGCAGCGCATTCTGCACGGGAGCCACTGTGCGGGCCAGCAGGTCGCCGGTCATCATTTCGAACTGCGGGCGGGAAAGCGAGATATCCAAGTGGTGAGGGCCGTCCTTGCCCACTGCGATAAAGGGGAGGTTCAGCTGTGCCGACGGCGCGGCAGAAAGCTCCTTCTTTGCCTTTTCGGCTTCCTCTTTCAGTCGGCCCATAGCTGCCGGGTCGCGGGAGAGGTCGATGCGATCCGACTTTTTGAACTCGGCCACGGCATATTCCACGATGCGCTGATCGAAGTCGTCACCGCCCAGATGGGTGTCGCCGCCGGTGGCAAGCACCGTAAAGGTCCCGTCCTCGATCTCGATGATGGACACATCAAAGGTGCCGCCGCCGAGGTCGTAGACGAGGATCTTCTGCGATGCTTCGTTATCCAAACCATAGGCCACAGCGGCAGCAGTAGGCTCGTTGATGATGCGCAGCACGTTCAGGCCTGCAATGCGGCCTGCATCCTGCGTAGCCTTGCGCTGGCTGTCGTCGAAGTAGGCGGGCACCGTGATGACCGCTTCGGTCACCGGCTCGCCCAGATAGCTCTCGGCATCGCGGCGGATCTTGGCCAAGATCATGGCGCTGATCTCCTGCGGGGTCAGGTCTTTGCCGTCGATGTGCACCCGGTAGTCACTGCCCATATGGCGCTTGATGCTGGAGATGGTGCGCCCGGAATTTGTGGCGATCTGGCGCTTGGCCGCGCCGCCCACCAGACGTTCACCGTCCTTCGTGAAGGCCACAACGCTGGGGGTGGTGCGCTCACCCTCCGCATTGGTGATGACCACGGGCTTGCCGCCCTCCACCACTGCCACACAGGAATTGGTCGTGCCGAGATCGATGCCGATTACTTTGCTCATACTGTCTGTTTCCTCTCCGGTGCTGTGCATCTTGGGCGCAGCTCTTCAAATCATTTCCGAGTATATCTTACCGTCCCGATATGACGATTTTTTAGTCCAATTGTAAAGATTCCATGTCGTAAGCTGTGGCTCTGGCAGGCAGTTCACTGGTCAGTTCCCGGATGAGCTGGTCGGCTTCGGCCAGCCACTGCTCTGCGTCCGGCTCGTGCTCACGGGCCTTGATGGAAAAGCCCTGCCTTGCTTCTGCGGCCAGTGCCAGCGCCTTTTTGCGGCTGGTGTAGCGCGTTTCGGTCTGGGCCACACGCAGGCACACCTGCGGAGTGTACTCGATATCCGGCATATGGGCTGCGTTGGCGCGGGCACGGCGGTAATACAAAAGTGCCCGGCCATTGTCGCCCCGGGCAGCGCAGTCATCGCCCAGTGCAATGTTGGATAAGATCTCGCCGCTGTCCGCTGCTTCCTTCCACATGCGGCGGGCCTTGGCACGGTTCGTGCGGGTGCCGCGGCCCTTATAAATACAGTCTGCCAGCAGGGCAAGTCCCATGGCACTGCCAAGCTCGGCTGCTTTTTCAAAGCATTCCACAGCCTGCGCCCAATTGCCCTTGCGGGCGGCTTCCTTTCCGGCATCTGCTTTCTCATCACCGGGGTCTTCCGGCGTATGACCCGCGTGCAGCAAACCGTTGAGCAGAGCGCCGTCCAGCGTAGCCGAGTGGCTCCACGGGTCCAGCACCACGCCGTCGATCCCCTCAGTGGAAAGGGCCAGCTCCATGGCATCCTGCAGGGTGTAATCTGCCATTGGCCGGGCAGAAGTGCTGCGGTCGGCGCAGGCCGCAGCTGCAGAGGTGAACATAGGCAGCCATGTGCGGCCCTTCTCGTTGCGCAGGGTCCACAGCTGCAGGTCCTTAGCCTTTGCCGTGGGCACCGGATGCTCCGTCCACGGTGCAGGCGTGTTGTGCACCGTCAGTGCCGTGCGCAGCGGCACCAGAACATGGGTCTCCATTTCCAGTGCATAGTTCAAAGCGCCCATCAGCGTCCAGAAGCTTTCTTCGTTCTGGCCTTTATATAAATTTTCCACTGCCTGCTCAAAGGCCGGGCAGCCGGTGCCCGCCGGGCTGTAGGCCGGAGCGTTCTGCCGATGCTTGCGGGTGCCCACCGGGCGCAGCCGGATGCCGCCGTCTTGTCTTTTTGCCATCTGCTCACCATTCTTCCAGTTTCTAGTCAATTTTTAGTATAGCAGGAAATGGCTTTGGGTACAACGCCTATCTGTATGTATCCATTTTTCCCTGCTCAAAAAAAGCGGGGTGCCAGATCAGCTTCTTCTGGCACCCCGTTAAAAATACATTTTTCCTGAAACGCCTTATTCTGCGTCCAGATCGTCTTCGGTCTCAGCAGCAATATAGATCGGTCTGTGCTTTGTTTCAAGATATGTTTTGGCAAGGTACTCGCCCGCAATTCCCGTACACAGCAGCTGCACACCACTGCACAAAAGGATAATGCAGACAAGGCTCGGCCAGCCGGAAGTAGGGTCGCCGAACATCAGTGCACGCACCACCACGATCATGATGCCTACAAACGCCAATACGCAAAAGGCAAGGCCAAGGCCCGCCGCCATCAGCAGCGGAGCTGTGGAAAAGCCCACAATGCCTTCGATCGAATATTTGAGCAGACCCCAGAAGTTCCACTTTGTTGTGCCCGCCACACGCTCTACGTTTTTGTAGTCGATCCACTTTGTTTTAAAGCCGACCCAGCTGAAAATACCCTTGCTGAAGCGGTTATATTCCGCCATGCTCAGCACGGCATCAGTCATTTTGCGGCTCATCAGGCGGAAGTCTCTTGCTCCATCCACGATCTCTGTATCCGAGAGCTTATTGATGATCTGATAAAACTTTTTGGCAAACCAGCTGCGAACGGGCGGTTCACCCCCGCGTGTCGTGCGGCGGGTGGCCGCGCAGTCATATTCGCCGGAGAGCAGCAGCTCCAGCATTTCCGGCAGCAGCGAGGGCGGGTCCTGCAGATCCGCATCCATCGTTGCTACATAATCGCCCTTTGCCGCTTTTAATCCGGCATAAATGCCTGCTTCCTTGCCAAAGTTCCGGCTGAAGGAGATGTACCGCACACGGGCATCTTTCCGGTGCAATTCCCGCGCGATCTGCAGTGTGCGGTCTTTTGAGCCGTCATCCACAAAGATGAACTCAAAATCTGCTCCGTGGGATATTCCCATCTGCTGTGCGATCTTGCTGGCCTCTTTATAAAAAATGGGAAGTGATTCTTCCTCATTGTAGCACGGAACGACCAAACTTATCAGCATTCCTGTTTCCCCTTTTGTGCAATATTTAAAATCATTGTAGCATACCCCCACCCCGGTTTCAACCGTTTTCGGCATTTTGCCCGGCGGTTTTCAGCACACTTTTGCAATAAAAACATTTTCTATGGCTTTTTAAGTTTTTGTACGCTATAATAAGTAGGATTTCATAAACCTTATAATGCAAGAAAGCAAGAAAGAAGGAGTATCGCCTTGAACAAGATGCTAGGCTATCTGAAGGACTACAAGCGCGAGAGCGTGCTTGCGCCCCTTTTCAAGATGCTGGAAGCCACGTTCGACCTGTTCGTGCCGCTGGTCATGGCGGATATCGTGAACATCGGCATTGCCGCCCACGACTTCCACTATATTCTTGTGCGGTGCGGCATTTTGCTGCTGCTGGCCTTGATCGGCCTTGCCTGTAGCCTGACGGCACAGTATTTTTCCGCAAAGGCGGCCGTGGGCTATTCCACAGCTCTGCGCCACGCCCTGTTTGAGCACATCCAGACCCTGAGCTTTACCGAGATGGACACCCTCGGCACCAGCACCCTGATCACCCGTATGACCAGCGACGTGAATCAGGTGCAGAGCGGCCTGAACCTGTTTTTACGCCTGTTCCTGCGCAGCCCGTTCGTGGTGATCGGTGCCATGGTCATGGCCTTTACGGTGAATTCCCGTGCAGCGCTGATCTTTGTAGTGACCATCCCGCTGCTGAGCGTGGTGGTGTTCGGCATCATGGCTGCTACCCGGCCCCTGTACAAGACGGTACAGAATCGCCTTGACCGGGTGCTGGGCCTGACCCGTGAAAACCTGACCGGCGTGCGCGTGGTGCGCGCTTTTGATAAGGAAAAGAGCGAGGTAGAGCGCTTTGAGAATGCCAACGACCTGCTGACCAAGATGCAGCTCCATGTAGGCCATATCTCTGCCCTGATGAATCCGCTGACCTATGTGCTCATCAACATTGCCATTGTGGCACTGCTATATGTGGGCAGCATTGAGATCAATGTGGGTGGCATGGCTTCCGGCGACGTGATCGCGCTGGTGAACTACATGAACCAGATCCTTGTGGAGCTGGTCAAGCTGGCAAACCTGATCGTGCAGGTGAGCAAGGCACTGGCCTGCGCAGGCCGCGTGCAGGCTGTGCTGGACACCACGCCCGGCATGGCCTTCCCGGAAAAGCTTCTGGGCGAGGTGCCCGCCGAAAAATCCGGCGATGCCGTGCGCTTTGAGCACGTAAGCCTGACCTATGCGGGTGCCGGTGCACCCAGCCTTTCCGACATCAGCTTCACTGCAAAGCGCGGCCAGACCATTGGTGTCATCGGCGGTACCGGCAGCGGCAAATCCAGCCTTGTCAACCTGATCCCCCGCTTCTACGATGCCACCGAGGGCACGGTGGAGATCATGGGCCGCGATGCCCGGAACTATCCCCGTGAAGAACTGCGCGGCAAGGCAGCCATGGTCATGCAGAAGGCCCAGCTCTTTGGCGGCACCATCCGCTCCAACCTGCTGTGGGGCAACAAGAATGCCACCGATGCGGACCTGTGGGCTGCACTGGAAACAGCACAGGCTGCGGAGTTCGTCAAAGCCAAGCCCCTTGGGCTGGACGAGCCTGTGGAGCAGGGCGGTCGCAACCTGTCCGGCGGACAGAAGCAGCGCCTGACCATCGCCCGCGCCCTTGTGGGCAAGCCGGAAATTCTGATCCTTGACGACAGCGCCAGCGCACTGGACTACGCCACCGATGCTGCTCTGCGCAAGGCACTGGCTGCTCTGCCCGGCAGCCTGACCGTGTTCATCGTGAGCCAGCGCGCCGCCAGCCTGCAGCACGCGGATCAAATTCTGGTGCTGGACGACGGCCATCTGGTGGGCATCGGCACCCACGACCAGCTGCGCCAGACCTGCCCCGTCTACGAGGAGATCTACGAGAGCCAGTTCAAGAAAGGGGATGCGCAGAAATGAGTGCAAAAGCAAAAACAAAGCTGACCCCGCAGCAGCGCAAGGCCACCTTGACCCGTGTTCTGGGCAAGATCAAACCTTATTCCCTGTTTGTGGTGTGCAGCCTTGTGGTGGCCGCTGTGAGCGTGGGCGCACAGCTGTATATCCCCATCCTCTGCGGCAGCGCCATTGATATGATGCTGGGCAAGGGTGCCGTAGATTTTGGCGGTGTGATGCGCATTATCATCGAGGTGCTGGTGGTTGCCGGTGTGGCCGCTCTTGCGCAGTGGCTGCTGAGCGTGTGCAACAACCGCATCACCTTCCTTGTCAGCCGCGACCTGCGCAACGAAGCCCTGCGCAAAATTCAGACCCTGCCGCTTTCCTACCTCGACAGCCACCCCTCCGGCGATATCGTCAGCCGCATGGTGGCCGATGTGGATACCTTTGCGGACGGCCTTCTGATGGGCTTTACACAGCTGTTCAGCGGCGTGCTGACCATCCTCGGCACCCTGCTGTTCATGCTCAGCGAGAATGTGCCCATCACGCTGGTGGTGGTGTGCATCACCCCGCTGAGCCTCGTGGTGGCAAGCTTCCTTGCCAAGCGCAGCTATGGTTACTTCCAGAGCCAGAGCGCCGTGCGCGGCGAGCAGACCGCGCTGGTCAACGAGATGATCGAGGGCCAGAAGGTGGTGCAGGCCTTCGGCCACGAGGCCGAGAGCCTTACCGCCTTTGACGAGGTGAATGGCCGTCTGCAGGACGTGAGCCTGAAGGCCATCTTCTTTTCCAGCCTGACCAACCCCGCCACCCGCTTTGTGAATAACATCGTGTACGCAGGCGTGGGCCTTGTGGGTGCCGTGTACGCGGTGCGGGGCGGCATCACCATCGGCCAGCTGAGCGTGTTTTTGAGCTACGCCAACCAGTACACCAAGCCCTTCAACGAAATCTCCGGCGTGGTGACGGAGCTGCAGAACGCACTGGCCTGCGCCGCCCGCGTGTTTGAGCTGCTGGATGCCGACGATCAGGTGCCGGAAGTCGAGAACGCCTCCGTGCTGCAGCCGGACGGCCATGTGCAGCTGGAGGATGTTTCCTTCCGCTACCTGCCCGACCGCCCGCTGATCGAGAGCCTTTCCCTCGACGTAAAGCCCGGCCAGCGCATTGCCATCGTCGGCCCTACCGGCTGCGGCAAGACCACCCTCATCAACCTGCTCATGCGCTTCTATGATGTGAACGGCGGTTCCATCAAGGTGTCCGGCACCGACATCCGGGATGTGACCCGCGCTTCCCTGCGCGGCAGCTACGGCATGGTGCTGCAGGATACATGGCTGCGGGCCGGTACCGTGCGGGAAAACATTGCCTACGGCAAGCCGGATGCAAGCCTTGAAGAGATCGTGACAGCAGCCAAAGCCGCCCATGCAGACAGCTTCATCCGCCGCCTGCCGGAGGGCTACGATACCGTCATCGCCGAGGACGGCGGCAACATCAGTCAGGGCCAGAAGCAGCTGCTGTGCATTGCCCGCGTGATGCTCTGCCTGCCGCCGATGCTGATCCTGGACGAAGCAACATCCTCCATTGATACCCGCACCGAGGTGCGTATCCAGAAAGCTTTTGCCCGCATGATGCAGGGCCGTACCAGCTTTATTGTGGCGCACCGCCTTTCCACCATCCGCGAGGCGGACGTGATCCTTGTGATGAAGGACGGCCACATTGTGGAGCAGGGCAGCCACGACGAGCTGCTTGCTGCAAACGGCTTCTACGCCAAGCTCTACAACAGCCAGTTCGAGGGCGTGGAGACCTGAGAGTTCCTGATAATAATAACAAAAAGGAGCGATGCGCTGCATCGCTCCTTTTTGTTATTATTTGCTTTCAACTTTCTGCACGATGGGTTCATCGGGCGGCGGCGTGAGGGTAGAGTGCTCCACGATGAACTGCTCCGCCCTCTCCCGGGCCAGACGCTGGCGCACCTTGCGTGCATCGTTGGCGGGGAAGGTGCGCTCGCCGTCCAGCTTGGCATCCCAGTGGGCAGCGGCTGCTTCCACCTCGGCGTCCGTGGGTGCAAGGCCCTCCTTTTCTGCCACCAGCAGAAGCCCCAGCCAGCTGCGCAGCTTGCGCTCTGCCTGCGCGTGGAGCCATGCACGGAACTCTTCCACCGTCTGGCCGCGCACTTTAAGGAACTGGTCAAAGTTGATGCCATTGGCCTGCAGGCTCAGGTTGAACTGGCGCTGCTCGGCAAAATAGTTACCGCCCACCAGCTGCTTTGGCAGCGGGCCTTTCACTGCATCGCCCAGCTGCCATACCAGCTCCTTGCGTGCCCGCTGCTCAGCCTGGGCACAGCGCTGTGCCCAGATCTCGCGGGCCACCTGCTGCCGCAGCGCCGCCTTGCCCGCTGCATCGGCTGCACGTTCTTCGTTGCCGTGGTGACGGTTGATCTCCAGTTCAATGGTCAGCTGCCGGATGGGGTGCGGCTCAATGGGCTGCACGAAACCGGTGTATGCTCCCACTTCCAGCGGCGGCAACGCGTAGAACTGCGCCCCCGCCCGGAAGCCCTCGGCCCGGTTCACCGCCAGCAATTCAAAATCCGGGTCGGTCACCGGCACCACATGGTACTCCTGCACCAGCTGCTCATACAGCGCCGAAAAGCCGCCAAGAATGGTGCGATTCACCGCCTCGGTCAGCAGACCGTCCTCTTCCTGCGGCGCGTCCGGCTCCGCCTGCACCTGCGCAACGGCTGCCGCCAGTTCCTCGGCACCGGCTGTAAATACCAGCCGGCAGTCGCCCGGCTCAGCCATGCCAAAATGTTCCAGTTTCATTCTCTTTTCCCCTTTCAGCGGGCAATGCCCACGGTCAGCACCAGCAGGGCCACACCTATCACGGCATACAGCACCTCGGCTCCCAGCGTGGCCCGGTCGCCTTCCACGTACATCTTCTCCGGGTCGTCGGGGTCATAGTATAAGGTGACGGTATCCCCCACCGCAAAGCTCTTGCCCCGCGCAGGCTTCGGGTAGTGCAGCCGATGGCTGCCGCCTGCGGTGGTAAAGGCCAGCACATAGGCACCGCCATCCCGGCTCTGCACGGTGCCCTCCACCGTGGCCGTGACCTTCTGCCCCTGCGTGCACAGCCTGCGCCGTGCCAGCACACTGCGCAGAGCCATAAAGAACATGATGCCTGCTCCCAGCAGGAAAATAATGATATTGAACATTCTGCATTTCCCTCGTTTTCTCAGTCTGCGCGCAGGACACCCTCCCGGCGCGTCCTGTTTATTGTATCACACTTTGGCAAAAATTTCGCCCTGCAGCTGCCATTCAGAATGCATCAATTTTCAAGCAAAATTTTGTCGAGAAAAATTAAAAATAATGCTTGACAATTCTGCCATATCTGGTATAATAACTATCGTTCCGAGCGTCACGCCTCACGAACAAAACAGAATATGCGGATATGGCGGAATTGGCAGACGCGTTAGATTCAGGTTCTAATCGGGGCAACTCGGTGGAGGTTCAAGTCCTCTTATCCGCACCAAACAATGAAAATCCGAACCTTTTCTCGATAGGAGAAGGGTTCGGATTTTTTGTTTTTTTCGGAAAGCAGAACGAAGGTGCTTTTCCAACCGCTGTGTGTCCGAAACCTTATCAGAAGAAAGACCGTATCACAAAGGTCACAACTGTAAAGGTGCCGTAAGGCAGAAAGGACACAAACATGAAGTACGATGAAAGAGCCTGCAAATTCAACATGGACACCGGGTGCGTGGAGCTTCTGCTCCGGGATGGGAGAAAAATCTCCATTGACTGCACTGGGGTCGAGGATGAATTGGACGTGACCATGGCGCAGAGGACGGAACTGGACTACCTCATCTACAACGATCCGTTGGGCTATGCAGATTTGATTCTGAACGGTGACCTGGAGAAATATTTGAAGAATGTGGCTGGAAGCCATGGGCTAGAAGATTAAGGGCAAAACAAAAAACAGGGTGCGCCCCTGAATAGGACGCACCCTGCCAAAAGCCACAGACGATAACGATATGTACAACAGGGAGTTCCCCAGTGGGAACTTCCTGTTTTTCGTTGTTTGCATGATGAGCCTGTTCTGCCTGCCATACGGCAAACTCCCGCTGGCCTTCCTCGCTGTTCCAGCAGGCAAGGATGGCCGGGTAGAATGCCCGTGCCAGACGGTCGATGATTTCATCGGGATAAGGGGAAGTGTTTGTGGACTTTTTCTTTTTGTTCAAACGCACGCTCCTTTGATCGTCCCACCGTGGCAAATTCGGGCGAGAAAATCAAAGTTCCAATTTTTATCAGGCGCAAGGGCGCGGATGCTTTCCGCCCTGCTCTTGCGGCTGGTGGCTCGTTGATGGCTTACAGATGTCTGCTGTTATGCGGTCTTTTCTTCTTCAAGGGCTTCTGCAAGAGCCTTTTCCAGATAGGTTTCGATTTCAGTCAGGTAGTTAGCAGGTCGCTGCATTGCGAAGCGGAGAACCTTCTGCTTTTCCGGGTCAGTGAAATAGCTGGGATTGTTTTTGAGCGTTTTCTTCCATGAGTTTTTCATCATTTCGGTCGCACGGCTCAAAGATTTGTAAACCTTCATAAACTCGTCCGGTACATGATAGCACCGAAATTCTTCTGTTTGTGGTGTGGGCATGGGAACGGGTTCCGCTTTTTCAGGTTCAAATTCTGCGCTGGCAGATTCCAACACTTCCAATGCCTCTGGATGCAGGATTTGAGCAAGGACATCTGAACGATGCTCGACACTTGCCTGCACAAGCTTGGACATTTCTTCGTTGGTGAACTTCACTTCGCCGGAAAAGACTTTCTGCTTGATGCCGGGAGAGAGATTATCTGCGATGTCGATGCCTCGTGTATAGTGGCTGGCACGAAGAACGGAGGCACGGCTGACACCGTTTTCCTCTGCGATCCGGTCGCAGGTTTTCTTCCCGGAGTGGTGGTTATCACCGTGATCACCACCACTTTTCTTTGCTAAAGTGTACTGATTGCCCCGAAAGATTTTTGCAGCTTTCTTCTCGGCTTCGTACTGCTTCCCCAGCAGGTAACGCTTTTGTTCGGGGGAAAGATTGCGCCGCCCCAGCTGATTCTTGCAAATCCAAGCGAGTGTTTCCTCACGATTTGCAAAGCGGAGCGGCATGGTAGAAAAGCAGATTTCGGGATGCTTCTGAAGAATCGCATAACGGTTGTGACCATCAACAAGGGTGTTACCCCAAACGATCAAAGGAGAGAGCAGCTTGCCCTCTTTCAGGATGTTTTCTTCAAGCTGCTTGAATTCATCATCGGTCAGAGGAGGAATCTGGGACTGGAACTCCGGGTCAATTTTCAGATTGATCATACGCACACTCCTTTATCTCTCCTGCTGCGTCTGCTCTTCCTCCCGGAAAAAGGACGCAACATTCTGCTTTGCGGTTTTCAGCTTGAGCAGTTCCTCTTTGGCTTCTTTGTACTGCTCGTAGAACTTTGCCTTTTCGGATGCCAGCTGCGCATACTCGGCTTCCAGCTTTTTCGGGCTGGGCAGCTTTGTGATGTTGTTTGCCTTGAAATAGGCTGCTGCCGCCCGGTACGCTGTCAGCTCTGCACGATGCTGTTCCTCAAAGGCTGCGGGTCGCTTGGCGGTCTTTAACTGCTGTGCGACATTCTTGGTGCTGGTATAGGCTGCGACATGATAGCGCAGCTCTTTGTTGGCCTTCATGCAGCTTTCGAGGTCTTTCACCACCGCCAGCGAGTCGTGATACTTGGCTTCCAGTTCGGCGATGCGCTGGTTCAGGGCGTCCTCGTCGGTCAAGCCCTTTTCCTGCAGAAGCTTCACGGTCTGTGCCATAACTTTGAGGTTGTGTTTCGTGAGCCAACGCTTATAGCCGATGCCCTTGCCCTCGGTCATCTTCGACTGGATGTCGATCAGTTTCCCGATGGTATCCTGCTTGAACTGCGCCTTGGGTTTGCGCTCGGTGTTTGCCTGCAACGTGGCAAGCACTGCTGCCTTATCGAACTTGTCACCGAGATGTCTTGCCCGGATGAACTTTGTTCTGCCAGCAGGCAGATAGCTGAGCTGCCCACGGCTTTCCTTGACGGCAATGCCGTACTGCTGCATGAGCCTATCGGAAAAATCCTCAAAACTCACAGCGCGATACAGCACCGAAGAAATCTGCTTCCGCAAAGTGTCCTTTACGGTTTCAAACTTCTTTTGCTGGGACGGTTGTCCGGCTGCGGTGAGGGCTGCGTTTGCAAGGTCGAGCTTCTGCTGACCGCGCCTGCGCGCCCAATACTCAGCTTCGCTCACACGCTCTTTCGAGCCGTTGAGCAGGTCGATCTGGTACAGTCCGGCACCCTCGCACAGCTCCATGACCTCGACACGGAGGTGCCGCATGGTCTGGGCGGTGCTGGAATGCTTCATACCCTCGCGCCAGTCGCGGGGCTTCTGCATATAGGGCTTGCGTTCCACCTCTCGTGTTCGGATGCTGTCGATCACGATGTGGACATGGATGTTTCCCGAATGGTTGTGCCCATCCGGGTGAGTGCAGACGATGGCAGGATGACCGGGAAAGTTTTCTTCGCAGAATTTCAGGCCAAGAGCCTGTGCCGTTTCCATGGTCAAGCCATTGTCGGCTGCATCGCGTGGGTCAAAGCTGATGATATACTGGTGACTCTTGATATCACCATGCTGGGTGTTCTTGCCATACTTGCGGTTCGCCAGCAGACAGGCCGTTGCGAACGAGAAATTGCCACACTCAAGTGTATCGAGCAGGTACGAATCCCGCAGCTTCGGCTTGCCCTGTTCATCCAGAAGTTGTTTTCCGGTGAACGCGTCGTGCTGGTAAACGAGGTACGCTTCGATGGCGGTGTAGTCCGAGTTTTTAGAGGCGATATGCTTGAGCGTTGCCATACAGTTCACCCAGAACTTTCTCGGCGCTGAGCCGGAATGCAGTCAGGTCTGCAAGTTCGTCAAGGAGTTTCGCTCGGATCTGCTCGGTGTCTGCACCGCCTGAATTGAAGTGCCTTGCAAGCTGGTTGATGTTTCCGCCCACCTTGCTGCACTGAGCAAGCAGGGTGGAAACAGCGGTCAGGGCTTCTTCGCCACCACCGGCAACGATGACTGTTTTCTCAATCTTGACGTTGTGAATGGCTCGGCGGATGAAAGTGGAGAGGGAGAGATTTAGGAGTTTGCAAGTGAGTTCCAGTGACGCTTTTTCCTCCG
The DNA here is from genome assembly GCF_900066275.1 of uncultured Faecalibacterium sp. Lineage (NCBI taxonomy): Bacteria > Bacillati > Bacillota > Clostridia > Eubacteriales > Oscillospiraceae > Faecalibacterium > uncultured Faecalibacterium sp. The sequence continues at coordinate 45,156 of NZ_FMFG01000020.1, forward strand.
CTGTCACACGGAACTTGATGACGTGCGTTTTGTTGTTCGGCGTGTCGTGGTGCTGGGAATTGCTAGGAATCGGTTGAACATTCGTTTTGGTCATTGTACCTCCTGTCTGTTCGATAACTCCTCGGTGAAGTTATGTAAGCACGACACGCCGTT
>NZ_FMFG01000044.1:0-18840 GCF_900066275.1 uncultured Faecalibacterium sp.
GCGGCAGCCCGCCCCGCCTTCGGGGCAGGCTGCCGTAACATGGGGTCAGGGATCGTGCAGACCGGAATTACTTCTGGTCAACAGCAGGAGCGGTGTCTGCCAGCTCCTTCTTGCGCTTGAGAGCCTTGCTCAGCTGCCATGCGCACAGCACGGTCAGCACAGCCAGCACTGCGATCAGTGCATAGATCGCAGTCTGCCACCAGGGCAGCACGGTCTTCAGGGTATCGCTTGCAGACCAGCCGTTCATGGCGTTGGAGTTGACCACGGTGTACAGGATGTGATGCATTGCATTGCGCATCTGGGTCACGATGTAGGCATCGTTCTCGTAGTTGGCAGCCTTGGTGGTGTGGATCTTGGGCATCGGGCTGTCCCAGATGTCGGAACCGGCGATCAGGCCGTCCACCAGATCCATGTACTGGCTGGAGCCGGAGAAGTCGGTGATGCACATGCCGCGCATGCCCAGCTCCTCGCGCAGGAAGCCGTTCAGCAGGTTGGAGTTGGCACCGCACCAGGTTGCGCCCCAGCGGTTGAAGCCGGTCATCACGCACCATGCGCCGCCATCCGTGATGGCCTTATCGGCCACTTCCAGATAGATCTCGCGGGCAGTCTGCTCGTTCAGCCAGGTGTTGACACCGCGGCGGCTGGTCTCGGAGTCGTTCAGGGCAACGTGCTTCAGGTAGACATACACGCCCTTGGACTGGATGCCCTGCACCTCGGCAGCGCAGATGGTGCCGGCCACAAAGGGATCCTCGGCGTAGTACTCGAAGTTACGGCCGGAGTAGGCGGTGCGGTGCATGTTGATGCCGGGGCCGTACAGGCCGGAGTAACCCATGGCCAGGCAGTCCTCACCGATGCACTTGCCCACTTCGTTGATCAGGTCCACATTGAAGGTGGCAGCCATGACATCCTCGGAGGTGTAGCACATGGCGGATGCACCGCCGGTCAGGGCAGCGGTCAGGCCCTGCGGGCCGTTCTCGTCCTTGGTAGCGGTCTTGCCGATGGAGGCAGCCGCTGCAGTGTTGTGGAAGCCCAGAGTGATGGTGTTGACCATCTCATCGAAGGTCAGCTGATCCAGCAGGGTCTCCCACTGGGGATCGTCGAAGCCCTTGCCGATCATGGAAGCGAGGGTCAGGCCGTTCTTGGCACCCAGAGTGGGCATCTCGACGCTGTCGGCCTCGGTGCCGTCGTACTGGGTAAAGGCCAGATCTGCAGCCAGCGTTTCGTTGGCGGTCAGGGCGGCAGGCTGGGTGGGAACCGTTCCGGTCCAGTCGGAGCGGCTCATCCAGGTCACGCTGCCGGGAGCATCGCTGCTCTTGTTGGGGTCGGACTCATCGAACAGGTTGGTGATGGCAGTGCCGTTGGCGCTGGCTGCATAGGTGGTGGCATCCAGTGCCTCGTTGGTCCACTTCCAGACCAGAGAAGCATCGCCGTCCTCGGTCATGCGGCCATTGGTGCCGGCCACGGTGTAGCCCTTGGCAGCAAGGATGTTGTTGACAGCGTTGTGAGAATCGGTAGCAGCGGTGAAGTAGTAGTCACCGGCATCCAGAATGTAGGTCTTGGCGTTGTTTGCGTCGTAGGTGCGCAGCTCGCTCTTCTTCACGGTGATGGTCACATCCTCGGAAGCGCCGGGAGCCAGCACATCGGTCTTGGCAAAGCCGCACAGCTCTGCAGCGGCCTTCTCGATGCCGTTTGCCTTGTCGTAGTCGGTGTAGGGAGACTGGAAGTAGACCTGCACGGTCTCCTTGCCGGAATAGGTCTTGCCGGTGTTGGTGACCTTCAGGGTGACGGTGAAGGCATCGTCAGACTCGGTCACATTGAAGTTGCTGTAAGCAAAGGTGGTGTAGCTGTCGCCGTAGCCGAAGGGATAGGCAACGGTAGTGGCCCAGTCATAGTCGCCTGCCTTGGCAGTGCCCATGACCACATCCTCGTAACGGGTCTCGAAGTAGCGGTAGCCCAGATAGATGCCTTCCTGATAGACGCTGTACATGCCCTGCACGTCTGCACCCTCGGTCAGCAGGTTGTACTCTGCTGCGTTGGGGTAGGCCTGGGTGTAGAAGTTGTACATGGCGGGGTTTGCCAGATTGTCGTACAGGTAGGTGTCCACCAGAGAGCCGGAGGGGGTCACAGTGCCGGCGAGCAGCTGGCCCACACCGTTGATACCGGTCTGGCCCACATCGCCGATCCACATGGCGGCATCGATGCCGTAGTCCTCGCCGCAGATGGCAGGGTTGAGGAAGTCCATTTCCAGTGCGTTGGAGCTGTTGATCAGGACGACGATGGATTTGAAGGTGCCGTTGTCCTTCAGTGCCTTCAGGTTCTTCAGCAGCTCGATCTCTTCTGCAGACAGCTCCAGATAGTTGCCGCTGCCCTCGGAACCGGAGATCCAGCTGTCGTTGGTGCCGTTGGTGCCGCTGGGCAGGTCTGCGCCCTCACCGCCGGAGCGGGAGAACACCACGATGGCAGCATCGCCGTACTCGGCAAAGCTGCTCTCGGCGCTGGACAGTGCGCTCCACGGAGCTTCATTGACAGCGTACTGGGTGTTTGCTTCCAGCGTATCCGAGATGGAGGCCGGGGTAATGCGGCTGTAGTTCTTCATCATGCTGTCGGACTTGTACAGATCCCACAGCGTCTGGTTGACCTGAATGCCCTGAGCTTCCAGTGCTTCCTTCAGGTTGGGGGCCTTGCTGGTATCCACGGAACCGGAGCCGGTGCCGCCGTACATCAGGTCCACAGAGCCATGGCCGAACAGGCTGACCTTGGCGCTGTCTGCCAGCGGCAGAGCAGCGTTGTCGTTCTTCAGCAGGGCAGCGCCCTCGGCCTCAACGGTGGCGCACAGCTCTGCTTCGTAAGCCTCGCGCTCTTCGTCGGAAGCAAAGCCCGCTTTGAAGTATTCGGTATCTTCCGTAGTGTTGCCCTTGATGATCTTATAGGTCGATGCATTCAAAGCAACGTTCAGGGTGGTGGCGTACTGATTTGCGATCATGTTGCCCACGATGGCGGCGATGGTCAAAATCGCCGTCAGCGCAGTGAGCACCGACCACAAACGTACTTTGGGTTTCTTGGTATTCATTGGTTCTCCTCCTTTTCATTTATAACAACCGCCAGACAGCGGAATGTCCTTGTTTATACCCAGTTTGCACTCTTGGACTTGGTCTTCACCAGCTTGTAGCTGGGGTTCGGCTCTGCCACATTGCAGAAGGATGCGGTGTCGATGCAGTCGCCTGCAACGGCCTTCAGCTCCACCTTGCCATGCAGCGGCACGCGGAACCTGAAGATGTGCTCGCCGGTCTGCTCTGCCAGCTTTTTGCCGTCCGCATACAGGGCGACGGTGTGCTGGTTGGAGTAGACCTTGACCTCGATCTCCTTCTCGGTGCGGTCGGTGAACCGCTTGGAGCAGATGTGGACGAAGTTTTCCTCGCTCCACCATGCTTTATAAAGGTAGAAACTGTCCTTTTTGGTCTTTCGGTCAAAGGTGACAAGGCCCTTGTGGTTCATGCCCGGCTCGCCGCCCTGATCCCGGGCATCGGCTGCAAAATCGAACATGTTCCACACATGGGTTGCCCACAGCCACGGGTGGCGGTCAAAGCACTTCAGCATATACTCGTGGTACTTGGCCTGATATTCCTCGGTGTGGTCGCCCCGGCGGGGGTGGGCACTGTGGAGGTTGGGCATGCCCTCGGCACCGTACTCGGAAAAGCCCAGTGGACGGTTGGGGTACACCAGATGGAAAAAGTTCATCCACAGGTCGTTCAGGAACAGGCCCGGCACATACCAGCCCAGATACAGGTTCCAGCTGACCAGATCGGTGATGTGCGCCACCGGGTTGAAGGGGCCGCACATGGCGTAGCAGGCCAGCGTGGTCAGGCGGGTGGGGTCCATCTTGTGGCACAGTTCGTTGAGCACCCGGTGGTTGTCCAGCATATCCGCCTTGTCCTTGGTGGAAATAGTGATCTCGTTGGACACACCCCAGCAGACGATGGAGGGGTGGTTGTAGTTCTGGTGGATGAGCTCCTTCATCTGGCTGATGGTATTTTCCCGGCCATTGGGCAGATGCTCGGAAATGTAGGGGATCTCTGCCCAGACCACCATGCCGTACTGGTCGCACAGGTCGTAGAAATACTGGTCGTGCTGGTAGTGCGCCAGCCGGACGGTGTTTGCACCCAGTTCCCGGATCAGCGCCATGTCCTCATCGTGCATCTCCCGGGTGATGGCGTTGCCCAGACCCTTGCGGTCCTGATGGCGGGACACACCGTGAAGGGGATAGGGCCTGCCGTTGAGGAAAAAGCCCTTCTTTGCATCTACAGAGAAGCTGCGCAGGCCCACCTTGGTGGTCACTTCATCCACCGGCTTGCCGTCCTGCAGCAAGCGGACGACACAGGTGTACAGGTATGGGTCCTTCACGCCGTTCCACAGGTGGGGAGCATCCAGATGGAGGAAAGTATTTTCGCCCTCGCCCTTTGCAGCGGTGCGGCCCTCGGCATCCAGCAGCTCCACCGTCACGGTGCCGCTGCCTTCCACCAGCGTTTCCACCCGGATGTCGGCGCTGCCCTCTTTCAGGGTGGGGGTGATCTTCACGCCGGTATCGCCAAAGTGTCCCAGCGCAATGTGGTTTTTGTTCACCACCAGCAGGCTCACATCCCGGTAGATGCCGCCGTAGAAGGTGAAGTCTGCTTTCTGGGGGTAAACGCGGTCGTTGACGCTGTTGTCCACCCGCACCGTGAGCTGGTTCTCTGCCTGCAGCAGTTCCGTGACCTCTGCCCGGAAGGTGGAGTAGCCGCCGTCATGGGTGCAGAGCTGCTGACCGTTCAGCAGCACGGCGGCGCTGGCGTTGACACCCTCGAACTGCAGCCACACCTGCTGCTGTGCCGGGTCGTACACCGGTGCTGCAAAGCGGGTGCAGTAGGTGCAGCAGCCCCGCCAGTAATCGTTGCCGCCGTCCTGACCGTCCTTGGCGTTCCATGTATGGGGCAGCTCTACGGCGGTGGTAACGCCGTTCGGGCCGGTGAACTGCCAGTCCTTCATGAGCTTTGCAATACTACGCATCCGATTCCTCCTGTTTTTGCTGTGGTACAGTGATTTTTTTCGTTTTTCGCTCTTTGTCATTATTTTATCAGAGTGGCCGTATTTCGCAAGATGCGTGCGAAAATCGGTCGTTTTGCGTGCGCATTCGGTTTTGGACTGCCAAATGTAAACTGATATATTTGTAAGTTTTTCACAAGCAGATGTATCCAACAAGCCGCAAAAAGAAAACCGCCGCAGTCCTTCCGTTTCCGGAACTTCTGCGGCGGCTGCCGTTTTCTTAACTTATTTTTGCAGCGGAAAGATGATCTTTTCCGCAAAAAACTCGCCCTGCTCTTCCAGAGTCAAAGTGCCTTTGTACTTCTGCACGATGCGCCGGATCACCTTCAGCTCGTATTGTGCAGAGCGGCTTGCCTGCTGTTCCGGCGGGCGCAGCGGGCTGATGATGTTCACCACCACAAAACCCTGCCGCACACAGACCAGCAGATCGATGACCCTGCACTCTGGCCGGGAGATCTGCACGGCGCTTTCCACGGCGTGATCCAGCGCATTGGCAAACAATGCGTACAGATCCCCCGCTTCAAAAAAGCCCAGACAGCTGCCGTTTGCCACGGCGTTCAGCTGGATGCCCCGGGACTCGCACAGCAGGCTCTTCTCGGTCAGCACCACATCCAGCACCTCATTGCCGGTGTTGCGGTTCGCGTCATACAGGCGGGCCGCGCGCTCGGCCTCATCAATGCGCTCCTGTGGTACCGCTTCGGGCGACAGCTTGCGGAGATTGGCAATCTGCACTTTCAGCTCATGGCAGCGCTTGTTAATGATCTGCACGTTCTGCCGGGCCACCTGATACTGCTGACGCTGACGCTCGTACAGCAGGTTCAGTTCATTCATCTCTTTTTCCATGGCAGACTTCTTGAACAGCTCACTCTGAAAATACAGCAGGGTGATAAAATAGAACTGCCCGATCAGAATGGTAACGGTAAGGCTCAGCGGAGTATGTTCGGTGCGGGCATTGTCCAGCACGGCGGCCTGCACCATGAACAGGATGCCAATGAAGAACGCGCTGAACAGCTGCCGGGGCCCGATGTTGTATTCTCCTTTATAAGGAAGCTGCCGTGCCAGCAGGATGTACACCGCCGCAAAGAATACCGCCCCGGACAGCAGCTGTACCAGAACCGCCCAAGGGGAAGCCATGTTCAGCGGGTGTCCATACCGGGTAAACTGCAGCTCCAGAAAGCACCAGCTCTCGTAGGCGCACTGCGCGATGAGCAGGCTCCATACTGCGCAGTACAGGGCACCTTTTTTATTGATATCCGTACACAGATAGATCATCCCGCCCAGCAGCGCAAAAAAGGAGATGTAAAGCACCAGCAGCAGGAGCTGCTGCTGCCACAGTGTTGTGGACTGTGCCAGAGGGTCCAGCAGCTGCGCCAGCAAAAGCAGCGGGAACAGCATCCCGCAGGCGCGCGCCCAGAAATGGGAGCGATGCCGCAAAGGCAGACAAAAGACCAGCGCCGCGCCCCAGCGCAGCAGCGCCCGGAGCAGGCTGTTCAGCAGCGATGTGGTCACAGCACACCTCCCATGTAGGACGCTACTGCGGTAAGAAAGGCCGTACGCTGCCGTCGGCTGATCTCCAGCCGGTCGTTTTTCACAAGGGCAAAGTCGTTTTCAATGCCCTTGACGTAGGCCAGATTGACCAGATAGCATTGGTTGCAGCGGACAAAATGATACTCGGCAAGCTGCTTTTCGGCACTTTGCAGGCTGGCGCGTGCCGCGAACTCGCCTTTGGAGGTGTGGTAGTACAGCATCCGGCTGTGGGTCTCCAGATAATAGATATCAGCGGTATCCAGCAGCTGGATGCCGCCGCCCGCCAGCTGCAGCACCACCTGCCCGCCTCTGCGCCGCTGCACCCGCTGGATGGCGCGGGAAAGCTTGGTGCAGAACTGATAATAGTTCACCGGCTTCAGCACATAATCCAGTGCATCTACCTCGTAGCCCCGGATGGCATACTGTGCCATGTTGGTCACAAAGACCAGCACCACATCCGCATCCGCGGCCCGGATGGCTTCGGCCGCTCCAAAACCGTCCAGCCGTGGCATCTCCACGTCCATAAAAATAATGTCGATCCCCGGCGTATAGTGCTCTGCGATCTCGGCACCGTCTGTGATGAGACTGATCTCCACCTGCAGGCCCTGCTCCTGCGCATATTGCCGGACGAACCGGTTCAGGCTTTCCCGTGTTTCTTCCTGATCCTCTACGATCGCAATTTTGAACATCCTGCACCCACCTTCTCACTGCGTCTGATCGCCGTATGGCTCTTTTTATTGAAACACACTTTTCTATGAAATGCAATGGAAAACCTTGTGGGGAAAACAGGTGCGGTTCTCGTCCTGCTCTGACGTGGGTTAGTGGATGGCGCAACAAAAAAGCCCCAGACAACCGTCTGAGGACTTTTGCGGCAGAGCACTGCCAAGGGCAGGCGAACCTGGATTTATTCCAGATACTGCGGCAGATTCCACGCACCTCGCAGCACACGGTGGACCTCCACAGTCTTTATTTCATCGTTGACGCGGTAAAATACAAGATACTGGTCAACGACCATCCTACGGTAAGCAGGGTCGAGGCGGTAGATCTCGCACATTTTCGGGGTATCGCCCAATTTTGTGATCTTCTCCCGCAGCTCTTTCAGTACGCGGCTAGCTGTTTTAGGGTAAAAGCCAGACAGATATCGGGCGATATCGTTCAGGTCCTGTACAGCAAGGGGCAGATATTTGATTTTATACGTCATACTGCTTGCCCAGCGTCTCCCATACGCTTTCGTGGTCTGCCCATTGCGTGTCGGGGTCAGCCGCCTGCTGCTTTGCCTTGGCAAGTGCCTCGGCAACATACCGCTGGTGCAAGAACTCCTCGTACTTGGCGTAGTCCTCAATGTTGATGAGAACTGATTCCCCACGGCCATGATTCGTGATGATCACATGGTCATGGTCTTTGAGCATCTCCGAAATTTCGGCGTAATGGTTGCGCAGGTCCCGGGAAGGGCGAACGAATGTCTGCATCATACGGGACACCTCCTGTCAGGAATATTGTATCACAAAATGACTACAGCTGCAACGGTGACAATAGGGTAAGAATCGTCCCGTGGCCACAAATTTTCAATTCTTGGAAATTTTCTGCCCATCCGGGACAGCTTCTTGTTGGGACGTGCCTGCCCCAAACCCTGCTGGTGAAAATTTTAGTCCCACCGATTTTCATCCGTCCATCTATATTCCGTTTGAGTTTCTTTATCGTTGCACATTGAATGGCATCCATCTTTTCCCCATATTTGACAATGCTCATGTGTGAAATGATCTTCCTGATAGCGAAAATACTCATGGTGGATACAATCCATACAATAGGATGTCAGGCAGATATTGTCTTTATTATCATGTAAAACATCTGTTGCGTTCATAATTTTCCTTCTTTCTACTATGATAGTGTGGTTAATATGTCTTTGCTTATTTTGAGTTACAATCTTTCGTATGCTTCATAATGCAACACCCCATTACGATAATGGGAAGCACAGCTCTCAGCCCAAGGTCACCCAAAAAAGTCACATTTGCATCAAGAACCAATCCTGCAAACCATGCAGCCAAAGTGAAAACTGTTGCCCAACCATATCCCATTATAACACGCCCTTTCATTACGATTCGTTTAGCATGCTCACTGGTTTGAGTATACCATACAGCTTGACAAAAGACCACTGCTATATGTCAGAACTCTCCCTTTTTCCCGCGTACGTACGGACGGACATACGCAGCGATTGACCCGAAACGCACAGTATAGGGGGATGCAAAGCAAAAGGCAGGATACCACCGTCATGGTGATACTCTGCCTTTGCTCGTTTACTGCTCTGCGTACTCTCTCCGCAGAACCTCCGATAAACAAAAAACGTACCCGAACCCTTTTTCATAAAGAATCGGGTTCGAGTACGAACTGTATGGTGGAGAATTAGGGACTCGAACCCCAGACCCCCTGCGTGTGATGCAGGTGCTCTAACCAGCTGAGCTAATCCTCCATATTTTGTTTTGTGCGTTCCGAACTGGAACGTGATTATTATAGCACGGCCTTTTCCAAAATGCAAGCCCTAATTTTAAAAAAATCACACTTTTTGTATCCGCTTTCCGGTTGCCCTTTGATGCCAAATCGTGTATACTGAACACAGAAACTTTCCCACCGGGAAAAGAGGTACAAAAAATGCTGACACTTCGTGGAATCATTACGCTGATCGTTCTGATCGTTCTGTTTGCACTGGCCGTTGTGTGGATCTCCAAGCAGGGCGGCTGGAAGGGCGAGGGCTGCGGCGGCAACTGTGCATCCTGCCACAGCCACTGCGAAAAACAGGACCCGAACAAAAAAGCCTGAGTTCAAAAATGCCCCCGGACATTGCCTGCTGGCAGCGTCCGGGGGCATTCTGCTTTCAGCTTTCCGTCTCGCGGTAAAACACCCCGCGCTCTGCCGCGTACACGGCAATGGTGCTCAGCAGGTCCTGATGGGCTTTCTGGTAAGTAGTACGGCCGATGTGCAGCTGATCGATCACATCGTCCTCCGTGCGGTGCTGTACATAGCGCAGCTCGAACAGATCCGCACGCAGCGGGTCGTTTTGCCGGTAATAGGCAAGGCCCTCCTCAATGGCGGCGCACCAGCTGCGCTCCACCGGGCTTCGTGCACGCTGCCGCATCCCATACCGGTACAGTGCCAGCCGCGTCTGATTTCTCTGCTCGCTTGTCATGTTCTGCCCTCCTCTTTTCATCCGCGCGGCGTGCCAGCACTTCGCGGCGGTTCTGCTCTTCAAAAAAGCAGAGATCCCGCTCGTACATGCTCAGACCAAGCACCGCGCTCAGCCGTTCTGCTTCGCTCAGCTTGAACTGTGTGCGCCCCTGCAGTTTCAGGTTCAGTGCATTGGGGCTGATCTTCAAGGCTCGTGCCACATACTGCATCTTGTACCCACTGGCGCGAATATAATCCCGGATCATTTCAGTATTTGCCATATTCCGCTCTCCTTTTTTCGTATCGGCAATGCCGTTCCACAATCTTTAGTTGTATTATATTCCTGCATTGATTCAGTGTCAACCCATTTTTGCAAATTCGCAGAAAAAAGTTGATTTTAATGCAATTTTTTGGTATACTTCTGGTAACAGCATTCTTTTTACAGAACAACCATACGTTTTTTTAGAGAGGTTTCGCATGTCTGAGCTTTCTACCCGTCTGCATCTGCGCCGCAAAGAACTGGGCCTTTCGCAGGAAGAGCTTGCCCAGCGCATGGGCTATCGGTCCAAATCCTCCATTACCAAGCTGGAAAAAGGCATCAACGACCTGCCGCAGTCCAAGGTGGAAGAGCTGGCAGCCGCGTTGGAGACCACCCCTGCCTATCTGCTGGGGCTGGACACACCCTGTCCGCCGCCGGGCTTTGAGCCGCTGCCTGTCATGACGCAGGTCCCGCTGATCGGTTCCATTGCCTGCGGCACTCCTATCACGGCAGAGCAGAACATTGAACGCTATATCGGCGTTCCCGCCGCGTGGCGCGCTGACTTTGCCCTGACCTGCCACGGTGACAGCATGTCCCCCACCATCTGCGACGGCGACATCGTATGCATTCGCTGCCAGCCGGAGGTGGAGCAGGGCGAGATCGCCGCAGTGCGCATTGGCGGCGAGGCCACCCTCAAGCACTTCCATCGGCAGGGTGATGCTGTGATGCTGCTTGCGGACAATGCCGCCGTCTGCCCACCCATGATCTTTACCGGCCTGCAGCTGGAAGAGCTGCACATTGAGGGCCGCGCTGTCGGCCTGTGCCGGGGGCTGTGAGCCGCCTGCAGTCTTTCAGGCACGTTTCATAAAAGAAGGAGGCTTCTCATGTTTTTCTCCCGCAAAAAGCCTGCCCGTTCTTACGACCCCGCCACCCAGCAGCCTGCACTGCGGTGCAGCATCTGCACCGGGGAGCAGGTGGCCGGTTTCATCTCCCCGGATGGCCATTTTGAGGACGTTCAGCTCATTCGCACGCCTCAGGAACTGGACGCATTCCGGGCACGGTACAGCATCCCGCCGGAATGCCCCCTGAAAAAGATCTATTAAAAGGAGTTCACCATGCCCACTGCACCTGAAGAGATGACCCTGAAGGTCATTGCCCATATCCATACTGCCTTTCCCACCAAGTTCGGCATCCCACGCCAGAGCGGCCTTGTGGACGAGCTGCGCGGCGAGGTGATCTTTACGCCCGAATACCGCAATGCCGATGCCGTGCGCGGTCTGGAAGATTTCAGTCACATCTGGCTGGTGTGGCAGTTCTCCGGCGCGGTGCGGGACAGCTGGTCCCCCACTGTACGCCCACCGCGTCTGGGCGGCAACACCCGCATGGGCGTGTTCGCCACCCGGTCGCCGTTCCGCCCCAATCCTCTGGGCCTTTCCAGCGTGCGTCTGGAAGGCATCGAGCACCGGCCGGACATTGGCCCGGTGCTCATCGTGCGCGGTGCCGACCTGATGGATGGCACCCCCATCTACGACATCAAGCCTTACATCCCCTATGCCGACTGCCACCCGGATGCCGCCGAGGGCTTTACCGGCCAGACCCAGTTCCACCGTCTGCAGGTACAGTTCCCGCCCGAACTGCTGGCACAGGTGCCGCAGGCCGACCGCGCCGCCCTGACCGGCGTACTGGCAGGTGACCCGCGCCCCTCCTACCAGCACGACCCGCAGCGGGTGTACGGCATGGAGTTCGGCCCGGTAGAGGTGCATTTTACCGTGGATGGCGAGGTGCTCACCGTGACCGGCATCGCCCGCCGCTGAGAGGAAGCGTTTATGGAACTGCGGAACATCAATACCTTTTTGCACATCGCCGAGCTGCACAGCTTTTCCCGCACTGCGCGGCAGCTGGGCTATTCCCAGTCGGCGGTGTCCTCCCAGATCGCACAGCTGGAAGCAGAGCTGGGCGCACCGCTGTTCGACCGCGTGGGCAAGACCGTGCGGCTCACCGATGCGGGCCAGACCTTTTTAGGCTATGCACGCACCCTGCTGGCCACGGCCCAGCAGGCGCAGGCTGCCCTGCAGCCCGCCCGGCAGATCAGCGGCAGTCTGCGCATCGCGCTGGCGGATTCGGTGTGCTCCACCTTCCTGCCTGGTCTGCTCAAACGCTACCACGCCCTGTGCCCGCAGGTGGAGCTGGTGCTGTGCACCGCCACTGCCGACGGGATGCTGCAGATGCTGGGCACAAATCAGATCGATCTAGCCTATACGCTGGACCAGCCCCTGCTGCAGCCCAATCTGGTGCTTGCGGCGGATGTGCCGGAGCCGGTGTGTTTTATTGCACCGTCCGCTCACCCGCTTGCCGGGCAGGAAGTCGTTACGCTGGAAGAGCTGCCCCGGCAGGAATTTCTGCTCACTGAGCGCGGCATGAGCTACCGCGACGCTTTGGATCAGTGCCTTGCCGCCCGCGGCCTTGCCATCCACCCTTATCTGGAGCTGGGCAGCGCTGCGCTGCTGTGCCAGATGGTGGAGCAGGGCATGGGTCTTTCCTTCCTGCCGGAGTACATCGTGCGTCCGGCGCTGGCCGCAGGTCGTCTTGCCCGGCTGAATGTGCCGGACTGCACCGTGGAGATGCACCGTCAGCTGTTTTACCACCGTGACAAATGGCTGACCCCTCAGATGAAAGCCTTTATCGAGCTGGTGCGCCAGCCCGCGCCCGGCACTGCCAGCAAATGAAAGGAGCACGGGTCCATTGAAGCGTAAAGCTGAACACACAAACGAAAAACCGCCGAAGGCTTCCCTTCGGCGGTTTTTCTTATGATAGGAGGATCAAAAATGATCGTCGCTAAATTTTAGTTCAGGATGGTCAGCTCGGTCTCGATGTCGAACAGGTGGACCTTGTGGGGATCGAATGCAACGCGGACGGTGTCTCCGTTGCGTGCCTTGGAGGTGGGAGCCACACGAGCGGTCATCTTGTTGCCCTTGTACTCCAGATACAGGTAGATCTCAGCGCCCATCATTTCGGAGACGTCCACCTGAGTATCCAGCTGGCAGTCAGCGTGCTTTGCCATAAACTCGGGCTCGTCGTCGATGTCCTCGGGACGGACGCCCATCTTGATCTTCTTGCCGACGTAAGCATCCAGCTTGCCGTCTGCGGTCTTCTCCTTGGGCAGGGGGATCACGTCGCCGCCCAGATCAACACCGTACAGCTCACCCTTCTTGATCAGGGTGCCGTCCAGGAAGTTCATCTGGGGGCTGCCGATGAAGCCAGCAACGAACATGTTGCAAGGCATATCGTACAGGTTCTGCGGGGTATCGACCTGCTGGATGATGCCGTCCTTCATAACAACGATACGGTCGCCCATGGTCATAGCCTCGGTCTGGTCGTGGGTAACGTAGATGAAGGTGGTAGCCAGCTTCTTGTGCAGCTTGATGATCTCGGTGCGCATGCTGGTACGCAGCTTAGCATCCAGGTTGGACAGAGGCTCGTCCAGCAGGAAGACTGCCGGGTTACGAACCATTGCACGGCCCAGAGCAACACGCTGACGCTGACCACCGGACAGAGCCTTGGGCTTGCGGTCCAGCAGGTGCTCGATCTCCAGGATCTTAGCAGCCTCGTGCACGCGCTTGTCGATCTCGTCCTTCGGGGTCTTGCGCAGTTCCAGACCGAAAGCGATGTTCTTGTAAACGGTCATGTGGGGGTACAGAGCGTAGCTCTGGAACACCATTGCGATATCACGATCCTTCGGGGGAACGTCGTTGATCAGACGGCCACCGATGTACATTTCGCCCTTGGAGATCTCCTCCAGACCGGCGATCATGCGCAGGGTGGTGGACTTGCCGCAGCCAGAGGGGCCGACGAAGATGATGAATTCCTTATCCTGGATCTCCAGGTTAAAGTCGGTAACAGCGGGAGCGGTAGCACCCGGATAGATCTTATAGATGTGCTGGCAGCTGATCGAAGCCATAGTCGTTTGCCTCCATAATTTTTAAGGTTCTCACGCTCTTGACGGCGTGTTCATTCGTTGGTACTATAATAACAGATAATTTTGTGATATAAAATAGCATTTTATTGATTAGAGGTGTCAGATATTGCTTTTTGACTGGAACACCATCGCTTTTCCCGCTTCCGTGCAGGATCTGCAGCTGTCTGCCCCCCTCACCCTCTCCGGCGAAGGACTGTGGGTGTGCCTTGTGTCCAGCGGCCAGTGCTCTGCATCCGTACCTGCTGCCGGGCCGCTGCCGCTGGGTGCAGCGCTCATTTTGCCGCCGCAGTCCGTGCCTGCCGGGCACCTGATCCTGAGCCGTGCCCCGCTGGCCCTTGTGCCGGAAAGCATCTGCCATCTGCTCTGCGTCCAGCTTACCGGGCAGGCGGCTTCCCAGTTTCTGGCCGGGCTGCACGAACTGCCCTTCCTTGCCAAGGGCGGTTCCTGCCCGGCCGCTGCCGAACTGATGGACCGCCTTGCTGAGGAAAAGACCGCCCACAGCCGTGCCCGCAGCCAGTTGGCCTACGCACTGTTGTGTGAGCTGGCCGATGCCGACAGTGCCGCGTCCGCCCTGCCGCCGCTGGTGCAGGCCGCCATTGAGGACATCCGCGCAAACTACGCGGGCCTTTACGGCGTGGAGGAGCTGAGCGAGCGGCTGGGCGTGTCCAAGAGCCATCTGGTGCGCACCTTTACCGCAGCCATTGGCGTGCCGCCGGGCAAATACCTCACCACTGTGCGCGTTGAAGCAGCCCAGCGGCTGCTGCTCCACCGGGAGTACACACTGGACGTGGTAGCCAGCCTGTGCGGCTTTTCCGGTGCCAACTACCTGTGCCGGGTGTTCAAAAAAGAAACCGGCCAATCCCCCGCACAGTGGCGGGCAATGGCCGGTCACGCCGCGCAGAGTGGGCTTTCGCCCGAGGAATCTCTGCGCGAACAGGAGCTTTATATTTAAGGGCTATGCGGTCTGCTTTTTACCGCGCAGCAGCAAAAACAGGGTCAGCACTGCGGTGAGCAGTTCCGATGCCGGGAACGCCGCCCATACGCCGTTCATGCCAAATAGGCGGCTCAGCACCAGCGAGCAGGCCACGATGGCCACCATGCCGCGGCAGATGGAGGTTACGGAGGCTTCCACCGGGCGGTTGGTCGCACTCAGATAGCCCGCTGCCACGATGTTGAACCCGGCAAAGAAGTAGCCCACAAAATACAGCCGCATGCCCATGTGGGCAAACTGCGCCATCTGGGCGGAGCTTTCGCTGTTGAATATGCCCACCAGTGCATCGGTAGCACCAAAGATGATGCCGTACAGCACCGCTGCCAGCACCAGTGCGGTGCAGCTGCCCAGGATGAGCAGCTTTCTGGCACCGGCCTTGTCGCTTTTGCCGTAGCACTCGCTCACCAGCGGCTGTGCGCCCTGTGCTACACCATTGAAGATGGCCGTTGCCACCAGCGCAAAGTTCGCCACCACGCCATAGGCCGCCACCGCCACATTGCCCGCCAGACCCAGCAGCAGGAAGTTGAATACGGTGGTGGTAACGCCGGAGGACATCTCACCCACAAAGCCGGAGATGCCAAGCTGGCAGCTCTGGCCCAGCAGCCTTGCCGAGGGGCGCTGGCGCACGAACTGCACGCTGTTCTCCTTTTTAAAGAAGTGGCGGCTGCAGATGGAAATGCTGATGATGGGAGACACGGCGGTGGCCAGCGCCGCACCGGCCAGCCCCAGACCCATGGGAAACATGAAAATATAGTCGAACACCACATTGAACAGGCTGCTGCTCAGGGTAGCCACCATGGCAAGGGAGGGGTCGCCGTCGTTGCGCACAAAGGCCGACACGATATAGTTGCACATGAAGAAGGGCGTGAACATAAGGAAGATACGGGCATACGGGATGCCCAGCGCCATGATCCCCGCGTCACCGCCCATCAGCCGCAGAAGGCCGCCGGGCGCAAAAATGCCCACCAGCAGGAACGGCACGCTGAGCACACAGGCGCAGAAGATGGCATTGGAAAAATAGCGCTGGCAGCGCTCGTCTCCCTGCGCCTTGAGGATGGCGTAGCGGGTGGCCGCGCCAAGGCCGACCATGGAGCCGACGGCAAAGATGAAGTTGTAG
This sequence comes from uncultured Faecalibacterium sp., assembly GCF_900066275.1. Lineage (NCBI taxonomy): Bacteria > Bacillati > Bacillota > Clostridia > Eubacteriales > Oscillospiraceae > Faecalibacterium > uncultured Faecalibacterium sp. The sequence goes on from NZ_FMFG01000044.1 coordinate 16,109, forward strand.
ACCGGCAGGCAGAGGTTGAGCAGGGTCACGCCGTCGGTACCCGCCGCCTGCGAGATGAAATAGGTATCGGCCAGAATGTAGCACGAGGTGCCCAGCAGGCCGAAGATATTCTGTGATACATATTTAAAGAACTGTTTTGTCAGGTTCATCCAAGTTCCCTTTCATGGCATTTTTTACGCATACCGGCATATTTTAGCACACCCCAAAATGCAAGTCAACACAAAAACGCCCTGTACCGCGCAAAAAAGCATTGACAGCCCGGGCTCTGGCCCTTACACTGGGAGCGGTCACAAAATCATCCCCCTCGCCGGGGGAAGTCTTTTATTACCAGCATCTTAATTTGGGAGGTTCTCTATGTCCGGCAGCACACTGTTTTCCATTGGCGAAGCACTCATCGATATGATCCCGTCCAGGGTGGGCTGTTCTTTTGACGAGGTTTCCTCGTTCAGCCCGCGCACTGGCGGCGCACCGGCCAACGTGTGCGCCGCCTTTGCCCGGCTGGGCGGCAAAAGTGCTTTTCTGAGCCAGCTGGGCGACGACCCCTTCGGCCACAAGATCGCCCGGGAATTGGAAGCCTGCGGCATCGACCTTTCCCATCTGGCCTTTACCGATAAGGCCAACACGGCCCTTGCCTTCGTCAGTCTGGAAGAGGACGGCAGCCGCACCTTCAGCTTCTACCGCAAACCCTCGGCGGACCTGCTCTATTCTCCGGAGCAGATCGACCCTGCATGGTTCGCCGATGCCTTTGCCCTGCACTACTGCAGTGTCTCGCTGGTGGACAGCCCCATGCGCTACGCCCACCTTGCGGCCATTGCCGCCGCACGCGAAGCTGGTGCTATCGTCAGCTTTGACCCGAACCTGCGCTTCCCCCTCTGGCCGGACCGCGACATGCTGCGCGGGACCGTGCTGCAGTTCCTGCCGCTTTCCAACATCCTCAAAATTTCGGATGAAGAGCTGGAATTTCTCACCGGCACTACGGACATTGAATCCGCCCTGCCGCAGCTGCTTGTGGGCGATGTGCAGCTGGTGGTCTACACCTGCGGCAGCAGCGGTGCCCACGCCTACACCCGCACCGCCCATGGCTTTGCCCCCTGCCGGAAAGTCCGGGCTGTGGACACCACCGGCGCAGGCGACGGCTTCATCGGCTCGTTTTTGTGGCAGCTGGAACGTGACGGCGTGACACTGGAAAAACTGGCAAAGCTCAGCAAAACAAAGCTGAACGAATACCTTGCCTTTTCCAACCAGTTCTGCGGCATCAGCGTGCAGCAGCACGGTGCCATCGACAGCTACCCCACCCTTGACCAGATGCAGTAAAGCATACAATATGCCCTACGTCACAGAACCGCAGGGCTTCTTTTCTATTTACAATTTGTAGTATTGTGTCGCTATATTCCAATTTTGTCCTTTTTCCGGCATCTTTTCTGCCGGTTTAAGATTTGTTTATCCTTTGTACAAGCCTTGTTTTTATTCTCTGCCCGGTTCCATGATACCATAAGGGCAAGAACAACAAGCAGGGAGGCTTTATCCATGTCCTTTGAATTTACCCTTCTGGATGCCTTACAGGCTCTACGCTGTCCGGTGCTGGATGCACTGGCGGTGTTTTTCGATCAGGCCGGTGCCCACGGTGAGATCTGGATCGCCTTCACGGCGGTACTGCTGGCGTTCCGGCGCACCCGCCGGGCCGGGCTGGCCATGGCGCTGGCGCTGGGCCTTTATATGCTGGCGGGCCACTGCGCCTTAAAGCCGCTGTTCGCACGCCCGCGCCCCTGCGACCTCCGGCCGGAGATGCTCACGCTGGTGGCCCGGCCCCATGGCTGGTCCTTTCCTTCCGGACACACATCCTCCGCCTTTGCCGCTGCCTTTGCGCTCTGGCTGCAGAACCGCAGGCTCGGCGCCCCGGCTCTTGCGCTGGCCGGGTTCATCGGCTTCACGCGGATGTACCTGTATGTGCATTTCCCCACCGACATTCTGGGCGGCGTGGCACTGGGCCTTGCATTGGGGGCCTGCGGCTCCCTGCTGGCAGATAAGATCAGCAACAGATGGGCGAAACGCAGCGAAGTAAAACGAACTGTATAAACCAATTTCATCTCGCACTCGTTCTCGCTTTGCTTTTTACATTCAGATGAAGTATATCGCTTCGATTCTATTCGTGAAAAAGAGCCTCGGAAAAATCCGCAGATTTTTCCGAGGCTCAACGAATTATAATAGAATTTCCGCTAAAACAGCCAAAGCGCACGCGGCGGCTATTCCCAATCGTTCTCTTGCATTCAGGTAAAAACAAAAGCAGCCAGCACCGTGGAAAGGAGGATAAAGCGGTGCTGGCTGCGGTATGAGAACTCCCGAACTTTGCGGCGGATCAGGAGGGATTTGGTAGTCTGTCCGCCGTCGTTGGCGATTGCCTGGCATAGGCGGGGGACAGTGTTTTAATAAGTACCTGCTGGGCTGTGCTAGATGCACCAGCCCCCGCAGGTGAAAGCCCTTGTCGGCTTTGGGGAGGTGTCTTTGCATCTCCCTGACTGCACCCTTATACTACCAGACAATCGTGGCATTTCTTTGTGGAGTTTTTGAACAATTTGCAAATAGATTTTCAGGTGTTTTCAAAGGGACTCCAGCTTACCGGGGCGGCGGGCCGGAAGTTTCTCCGAAGACCGTCCGCTGGGGTGGGACCCTGTTGCCCGAAGGGCAATAGGGCGGGCGATGGAATGGCCCGATTCGTGTCTGAGGAGAAAGCT